>PFQT01000037.1:390-17403 GCA_002788135.1 Candidatus Yonathbacteria bacterium CG_4_8_14_3_um_filter_46_25 | reverse complement strand
TACAAGAGTGTTCGGTAATGTACGCACATATTATTCGCTACATCACTTTGGCATTTTTGAGAAATGCTGTATAATTAAACATTAGAAAATGTCTTTCTCGGGAGTTTCCAAAAAGGAGGTGATCCGTGGCCTTTTACTCAAAACTACCGCCATTGTGTGAACCGGAAGCGCGGCTTGTTGATACCTTGACGCTCCGCGACGATATCGAGGCCGAGCTTTCAAGCATATTGACACGGAGAAATTCGATCACGCTGGTCGTGTTTATCGAACGGTTTGCGTGGCGTCACGCGCTTGATTTGTGGACACGACTTGATGTCGTATGCCGACAGCGCTTCGTACCGGATGGATGCGAGCTGACCGAGTACGGACACCGCGTACTTCTTTACTCTTTCAAAACCCACCTCGGCAACGATCGCGATTTTTGGCAACCACTTTTCGAAAAAATCGCACCAATTTTGAGGAGAACGCACCACGGCATGTTAGACGATTCGATCTGGGACCAGATTATTCGTCTTGGCATGCCGCACAGCGGTGTTATTTTCCGTGAGATTTACGGTATCGTTGGCAGTCACGCCGGTCCGTTCGGCAAGAACCCGCCTGATCTTTACGCTATGCTCCCGTGAGAAAGTTGCATGAGAAAGCAAGTCGCTTTTTAGACTTGCTTTCTTTCTTTTCGGGTGCTCTTCCGGGTTTATTTTCGTCGAAGTGCTCGCGCCAGATATTTCCCCGTGTGTGATCGCGGATTATTCGCCACTTCTTCGGGCGTTCCTTTTGCCACGATCTTCCCACCCTTGTCTCCCCCTTCCGGCCCAATGTCAATCAAGTAGTCGGCCGTCTTGATAATATCCATATTGTGTTCAATCAGAACGACCGTGTTACCTTTGTCGACAAGTCTTTGGAGTATCTCAATAAGTTTCTGGACGTCATCGTAGTGAAGTCCGATCGTCGGTTCGTCCAAGAGATAAATGGTCTTTTGTAAATGCGGACGGAAAAGCTCCGAAGCAATTTTCACCCGCTGTGCTTCGCCGCCGGAGAGTGTTGTGGCTGATTGTCCCAGTTCAAGATACCCGAGCCCAACCTCAATGAGTGTTTTAAGACGATCGTGAATCGCCGGGATGTCCTCAAAAAAAGTGGCTGCTTCTTCGATTGTCATTTTGAGCACCTCATATATGTTCTTCTTTTTGTATTTTACCTCAAGCGTCTCACTTTCGAATCGTTTACTATAACACACGTCACAGGTAACATAGACGGTCGGCAGAAAGTGCATCTCGACGGCAATAGTTCCATTGCCCTGACATGCCTCGCACCGACCGCCTTTGACATTGAATGAGAACCGTCCCGGCTTCCATCCTCGGATACGTGCCTCTTCCGTTTCCGCGAATAGTTCCCTGATGAAGCTGAAAGCTCCCGTGTAAGTCGCCGGGTTTGAGCGCGGCGTCCGTCCGATCGGCGACTGATCAATGAGCACCACCCTGCTCAAATATTCGGTGCCAGAGAACGATGCGCAGTTAAGCGTTTCATTGCTCCGATAGCGTCGGTCGAATCGCGCCAAAAGGTTTTTGTGAATAAGCTCATACATGAGTGTTGATTTGCCCGACCCTGACACCCCAGTAATGACCGAGAATCTCCCGAGCGGAATATCAACATCAAGATTTTTTATATTGAACATCTTTCCTCCGCGGATATTAACCGCGCCTTTGTCTTTATTTCTCCGCGATTCGGGAATCGCGATTTCCTTATCACCTTTGAGGTAATCAAGAGTAAGTGAAACGCTCTTCTTCTGCGCGAGGAGTTTATCGAGATAGCCAGACGCTACGATTTCTCCTCCATGAATGCCGGCCCCCGGTCCGATGTCAACAAGATAATCGGACGCGAAGATCGTATCTTCATCGTGTTCAACCACAATGATCGTATTCCCAAGATCGCGCAAGCTGTGCAGGGTTTTAATAAGCCGGTCGTTGTCGCGCTGATGAAGCCCGATTGTCGGCTCGTCGAGCACATAGAGCGCGCCGACAAGCCGCGAACCGAGCTGGGACGCAAGCCGTATGCGTTGCGCTTCGCCGCCGGAAAGCGTATTCGCCCGCCTGTCAAGCGAGAGATAGTCGAGCCCGACATCAAGCATGAACAGAATACGATTTTCGATTTCTTTTTTTACCACTTTTGAAATTTCATGCTCTTTTTTTGTTAGTTTGAGGGCGGTGAAGAATTCTGCGGCGGCATCTATTGAGAATTGCGTCACCTCATAGATACTTTTTCCACCAACAAACACATTGAGTGCTTCCTTACGTAAGCGCGCGCCATTACAAGCGGGACACGGCTCGTCGCCGAAAAGATGTTTCGTCCCGAGACCATTGCACGCGTCACACGCTCCGTACGGCGAGTTAAACGAGAATAGACGCGGTTCCACTTCAGGATACGAGAACCCGTCATTCGGGCACGCAAAGCGGTTTGACATGAGCGTATCGGTTCCATCGGGAGACACGATCCGCACCAAACCTTCGCTCTCCCCGAACGCGTGTTCAAGCGCCTCGCCGAGGCGTTCTTTTGCTGCTTTTGGTGATTCCATAAACTCACCAGCGCTCACCTCATCAATCATTGCATCAATGTCATGTTTTTTATTTTTTGAAAGGATGATCTGTTCACGAAGTTTTTTCACCACCCCGTCAATACGCACGGAAAGATACCCTTTGGAGAGTAGATCATAGAGCAGTTGATAGTATTCGCCCTTTCTTCCCCGCACCACCGGCGCGAACACCGCGATCTTCCCAACTCCATGTTTTGATGCTACTTTTTTGATGTTGTCGAGTGCGAACAAAAGTACTTCTTCATTCGAGAGTTTCTTAATCTCCTTCCCGCAAATGAGGCAGTGTGGTTTGCCTATACGCGCATACATTACCCGCATATAATCGTAAATTTCCGTTATGGTTGCCACTGTTGAGCGCGGGTTTGACGAGCGCGTTTTTTGGTCGATCGATATTGCGGGAGAAAGCCCGGTGATTTCATCGACATCGGGTTTTTGCATTTGATGCAAGAACTGCCGCGCGTAGGCGGAAAGCGACTCGACATATCGCCGCTGACCCTCGGCAAAGATAGTATCGAACGCAAGCGACGATTTACCGGAACCCGATACGCCGGTAAAAACGATCATTTTATTGCGCGGCATCTCCACGGTAACGTTTTTGAGATTATGAGTCCGCGCTCCTTTAACGATTATCTTGTTTTCCATACAGTAAATGCTCCCTTATCTCGACTCAAGGAAAGATACTGTGCGATCATAACATATTTTCTCCCGACGGGAAATATTAGTCGCACAATTTTGTAAAAGCGCAGCTCATCATTTTTTTTCGGTTAGTTCTTTAAGCGCTTTGATCTCATCGCGGAGAATCGCCGCGGTCTCGAAGTCGAGTATTTTCACTGCCGCGTTCATGTGCCGCTCTTTTAACCGTATGAACTTTGCCGGATTTTTTTTGAAGATGGCAAGATCGTATTCCGTATTCGCACGCACCGCTTTACGGTGAGCGCTCTCAAGCTGTTCCGTAATATCCTGTATTTTTTTGATGATAGTCTGTGGTGTGATGCCATGTTTTTTGTTATAGGCGAGCTGTATCGTCCGCCTTCGTGAAGTTTCAGCAACGGCACGCTTGATTGATCCAGTCACAACATCCGCGTAGAGAATCACCCGCCCGAGTGAGTTACGCGCGGCGCGGCCAATTATTTGTACTAATGACGTTTCCGAGCGCAAAAATCCTTCCTTATCAGCGTCTAAAATACCGATAAGAGTAACCTCCGGAAGATCAAGTCCTTCGCGCAAAAGATTCACTCCAACGATGCAATCAAACGTACCTCGGCGAAAATTGGTCAATATTTTGACGCGTTCGATTGTCTTTATCTCACTATGGAGATACTCGGCATTCACACCTTTTTCTTTTAAGTACGCGCCCAAGTCCTCAGCCATGCGCTTGGTGAGCGTCGTCGCGATGACTCTATGCCCTTTTTTGATCTCTTTCTTTGCCTCGGCGATAAGGTCGGCGATTTGTCCCGGATATTTTCCTTTTTCCACAATTGGCCTAATATCTATCTTCGGATCGACCAAGCCCGTCGGGCGGATGATCTGCTCAACTACGCGGTCTTTTGAGAGTTCAAGTTCATGGTCCGCCGGCGTTGCCGATGTATAAACAATCTGTCCGACCCGTGTGCTAAATTCATCAAACCGAAGCGGTCGGTTGTCGAGCGCGCTCGGAAGACGAAAGCCGTAATTGACCAAGTTTTCTTTCCTCGCACGGTCGCCGGCGTACATCCCGCGGATCTGTGGAATGGTCACATGTGATTCGTCGATCACGGTAAGGAAGTCCGGTGTACCGTCTTCTTTATGGGGAAAATACGAAAGCAATGTATCCGGCGGTTCGCCCGGTGCTTTACCGGAAAAATGCCGCGCGTAGTTCTCAATACCCGTGCAATATCCAACCTCGCGTATCATGGCAAGATCCTGCAAGGTGCGCCTACGCAAGCGCTCCTCTTCAAGCAATTTCCCTTCTTTCTTAATTTTGCCAAGTTCGCCTTTGAGTTCTTCTTGTATGGTTTGGAGCGCGTGTTTGACTTGTTCTTTTTCGGTAACAAAGTGCTTCGCGGGGAAAAAAAAGACCTCGTCGAGCTCGCCAATGATCGCGCTTGAGATGGCATCAACTTTGTATATCTCCGCCACTGTGTTGCCAATGAGATGCACATGATACGAAACCCGTTCTTGCACCGGCATCACTTCGATCTTGTTCCCCACCCCTCGAAAGGTACCTGGCGTGAGATCGGCGGACGTGCGTTTGAAGTGGATTGATACGAGCTTTTCCATCAATTCGCGACGGCTCGTCTGATCTCTCTTGTTGATAACAATGTGTTGTTTTGCGTATTCTTCGGGCGATCCGATGCCATAAATGCATGATACTGACGCGACAATGATTACATCGCGGCGCGTGAGAAGTGCTTGGGTCGAGGCATGGCGAAGCCGATCGATCTCCTCGTTGACCTGCGCGTCCTTCTCGATATAAGTATCGGTAACCGGCAAATACGCTTCCGGTTGGTAGAAATCATAATACGACACGAAATAATGCACTTCGTTGTTCGGAAAAAATTCCCGGTATTCTTGCGTAAGTTGAGCGGCGAGTGTTTTGTTATGCGCAATGACGAGTGTTGGCTTGTTTACTTCGGCGATCATATTTGCCACCGTGAACGTTTTCCCCGACCCCGTTACCCCAAGCAAGGTCTGGTGCGCCGCGCCACTATGTACGCCCGCAACGAGTTGCCTGATCGCTTTCGGCTGATCGCCCGCTGGCTTGAATTCTGACTTTATTTCAAATTTTTGCATATATTTTACTTTCAAATATTCATACTCATAGTGCTCACGATCTCGCAAGCCGTGTGTACGAAATTGTAAGATTTTTATACTTTTGATCGATAATATCGTTCAAGAAATGATTCTTTCAGTTCAAAAAAAGTACCGTTTGCTATTTCCTCTCTGATCTTTGCGACAAGCCCGATAATAAACGCAAGGTTGTGGATCGAAGCAAGTGTCGCGGCGAACATTTCTTTCGCGCGAAATAAGTGTGTAACATAACTTCGCGTATAATGCGCACATGTATAACATCCGCAATCACCTTCTATCGGCAAAAAGTCATTGACATATTTCGCGTTTAAAATATTCATCCGTCCGTCTTTGGTATAGAGTGTCCCATTGCGCGCCATGCGTGTCGGTGCCACGCAGTCGAACAAATCAACCCCGTTTTCAATCCCGCCAAAAATATCAAGCGGCTCGCCAATTCCGAGCAAATGCCGCGGTTTTTCTTCAGGTAAAAGCGCATTCACCCAGCCGACCGCGGTATCAATGTCCTCCTTTTCGAACGACCCTCCGACGCCAAAACCGTCAAAATCCATTTTCCCTATCACTTGTGCGCTTTCCTTGCGCAAATCCTCGAATCGCCCGCCCTGCACGATACCAAAAAGCGCCTGTGTGTCGCTCATGCCGGAATTTTTATGAAAATCAAGCGATCGCTTCGCCCACCGATGCGTTCGCTCCATCGCTTCCGTTTGGTACTCATACTCCGCGTGCGGCGAGGTGCACTCATCAAACGCAAAGATCATGTCAGCACCAATGTTGTGCTGTATTTCAATCGAGCGTTCTGGCGTAAAGCGATGCTCGCTCCCGTCAATGTGTGAACGAAAGGTCACCCCGTCCTCATCTATTTTTGCAAGTCTCGCCTGTTCGTTCGACTTGTGTGCTTCTTTTGTACTATTTTTTTGAGAAAACTTATTCACTTCGCTCCCGAACGCGACGCCGAGTGAAAAGACCTGAAAACCGCCTGAATCCGTCATTGTCGGGCCGCTCCAGTTCATGAATTCTCTAAGACCGCCCGCATCCCGAACCAATTCGTCGCCTGGCTGAAGATAAAGATGATACGTATTCCCAAGCACCACCTGCGCGTCAAGATCCCTGACCTGCTCCGGCGAGAGCGCCTTCACCGTCGCCTTCGTCCCCACAACAACGAACGCTGGCGTTTTGATCTCCCCGTGCAGTGTCGAAAGCACTCCGGTTCTGCCAAGCTTCCCCGGGATTTTCTCCTTTATTTCAAATGAAATCGCCGCCATATGGCACACTATATCACACTTATCAAGCTCTCGTTACGCAAACGAAAAGAGCCCCTATTCGGACAATAATATACGACTTGCGATGTCGTATAGAGTTTACTCCGATATAACTAGGGAAGTTTTTTCTACTTTATGCCAGAACCAAGAAACAACTCTAGTGATACACCAGAAAAAAATGAGAGCAACAATAAAATGAATACTGTACCGTATCCCATACTCAAACGTCATTACTATAGATGCCACAATATAAAAACCCCAGATCGATTTTGTCAGTTTGGAGAGTTTGATAATGTAACTCACGACTTTTTGCCCCGCAACATTCATGGCGTCTTCTTTTGCGCAATGTATGCCATTGCGCCGTAAAGTCCAAGCTCATCACCTAGCACCGCCTTTTCGATGATTGGCGGTTCGGAAAAAATATGCAAAACCTCTTTCAAACAACGCCGCACACTCTCAACCGGAATGCCAATCGTTTTCATCATTGAACCGCCGAGTATGATAATATCAGGCGACCAGATCACCGCCAGATTGTTGAGTCCGTAAGCAAGCAGGCGTGCTTTGTTCTCCCAGAAATCTTTATCGGTTATCTCGTAGGGTTTTTTGCCGTGTCGCTTTTCCACACTGGCACCGGAAATGTAATCAATCAAGTAACCATACTCACTGCACCCACTGCAGAGCGTATTGCCCGCGTCGATGATCTGCCAGCCAGGCTCAAAACCCTTTGAACTCGAAGAAAGCGCTCCGTTTACCGTCTGTGCTCCACCGACGCCGGTGCTTATTGTCATATACACAACAACCCGGTACCCTTTCCCTGCGCCAAAATTCGCCTCGCCGAGCGTTCCCATTGAAGCATCGTTCTCGATATGGACCGGCGCACCAAAGTGACTCTCAAGCTCACTTTTCAAAGGTTTCTCGTGATAGCCGGGAATGTTCGGCCCGCCGACCGCCATCGTCTTCTTCGCGTCAAGCGGTCCCGCAATGCCACCGGCCGCGGCTTCGATATATTCTCCGCCAGCCAATCTTTGCGCTGTCGCAACAAGCTTCGAAATCCCTTCTGCAAAATCTTTTGGCGTCTCGTATTTCACTACATCACTGAACACTTTCAAATCGTTTGATCGAACAACACGGGTATTAGTTCCTCCGATATCAAATAGTATATACATGTTCTTTCTTAGTTTTGATAAAGATGTACACCTCTTATATTTTCAGGTCAGATGATATTGCCAACTGTTCATCAATATATAATACTCCATGCAGACCACGTAAAACAAGTGCCGGAACATTGGCAACATTCTCTTCTTCACCTATTGAACGTATCGCGTTCCCTTTTTCCGCACCCGTAGCAAACACAAACACCCGGTCAAGTGTTTTCAAAAATGTCATAGTGGTTGTCACGCGCAAAGGAAACTGGTTCTTGCCTGAAGCAGAATAGGAAACAATCCATCGATTTCCTTCAAAAAGTCGCCCAAACAGGGCATGATCTTCGGGAAACGGCATCATCCCTGCCGTGTGACCGTCATCGCCAACACCGACGATAGCGATGATCTTACCCTGCCTATTTTCATCTCGCCATGCTCTCAACGACACTTCAAAAGCATCAGCAGTGTCTTCTTTTGTTTCTCGTAAAAATTCGACGAAGTGACATCCTGATCTTTTCGCGTGGTCATAAAACTTCGTCGTGGTAAACTGAAAAAAATTATTGTCCTCCCGCGCAACGCCAAACCGTTCATCAAGCACGGTTATCGTCAAATGTTCTCCGCAAGAATTAATATTGATATGATCAAGTATCTGAAGAGACGACCCGCCCGAAACAAGTAAAAGGACATTTTCTTTTTCTTGACGAAGAAATTCCGAAATGCCCGCCGCCGCGGTTTGCGCGGCAGTTTCCTTATCGGCACTTATACTGATCTTTAGATTTCCAACGGTCTGCATCTGCGCATCGCTATTCTTTCTCTTTTTTTACTTCATGCCCTCCGAACATGTTTCGCAGAGCTGACACGACTTGACCGGTATAACTCGGGTTCGATTGCGAATCCTCGCGAAATTTCAGTGATTCTTCAATCACGGCCACCGGAACGCCGATCTCCCGTGCCGCTTCAACGGTCCACAAACCCTCCCCGCTATGCGACACCTTGCCCGATATTTCATTAAGACCAACGCCATAGCGCTCGTATGCCTCCCCAAGCCACTGGATAAGCCTCGATTCAATGACACTCTGATGATCATAAATCCGCGCCACTTCTTTGAGGTCAGGTTCAAGGTCAGAGCTTTTCATCAAAGAAAATCCTTCCGCGATCGCTTGCATCATTCCATATTCGATTCCATTATGTACCATTTTCACAAAATGCCCACTCCCCGACTTTCCCATATAACCATACGCATCCGGCGCCGCCATATCACGAAATAATTCTTCATACCGGTTGAACAATTCTCGTTTCCCCCCGACCATGACGCATGCTCCATTGCGCGCTCCTCCGGGGCCTCCACTCGTTCCGGCATCGAGATACTCAACGCCTTTTGCCCCCAACTCTTCCGCTCTGCGCATAGTATCTTTATAGTTCGAATTTCCTCCATCAATGACCACATCGCCTGGAGACAAGCTCGAAACAAGTTCTTGAAGAACCGTATCGACGACTTGATGTGGAACCATGACCCACAACAAGCGCGGGGACGACAGCGCGCCAACTAATTCCTGCACGTTCACAACCCCCCGTGCTCCGATAACGGAAATTTCTTTAACCGCTTCCGTTGAAACGTCGGTCGCAACAACTCCCCACCCCTTTTCAACAAGACGGGTAACCATGTTTTTACCCATTTTGCCAAGCCCAACATACCCGATCTCTTTTTTGTCCATGATCATTTTATTGAATTGATTAACTTTATATTAATGTACTGACTCGGGCCCATTACTGCCGCGTTTATAGCTATAAGGTTCCGTATCTTTCCAGCCATCAACGATTGGCGTAATGAATTTCCATGACGCCAAAACCTCTTGTGTGCTGGTAAAAAGCGTTTGATCTCCGACGATAGCATCGTGCAAAATACGATCGTAAGCGGTTGTTATTGTTTTACCGTCATCCTCATCATTCGTTTGGTAGTCAAAAGATAGTTTGTTCGGTTCGAGCTCTGAAGTAAGCCCCGCCTTCTTTGACCAGAACAGTATCGATATTCCCTCATCAGGTTGGATGCGAAACGTGAGGATATTTTCATGATGCCGTTCCGATCCAGGCGAGCAAAGGCAGTTCTTCGTTCGCTTAAAATATATATTGATCTCCGTTTTCTTTTCTCCTAATCCCTTCCCGCTTTCAAGAATGAACGGTACGCCGTCCCACCGATTACCATGCAAAAACGCGCGTATTTTGAAATAAGTTTCCGTTTTTGAGCTCGGATCGACGTTTGTTTCCTCGCGGTACCCCTTATATTGTCCGCGTATAGCCGATCGCTCGAGCTCGTCAGGAGCCATATGGTGAAGCTTTTCAAATACTTCGACTCGCTTTCTTCGGATTGATTCAGCGTTCATTATGGTCGGATTGTCCATCGCGATGAGCGCGAGCATCTGCAGAATATGATTTTGCCCAACATCGCGAAGAGCGCCAACTCCATCATAAAAACCTCCTCTCTCTCCAACCCCATCTTTTTCAAGCAGTCTTATTTCCACCCGATCAATATGGCCGCTATCCCAGACCGGTTCGAAAATCGCATTTGAGAAACGGAAGGTTAAAATATTTTGGATCGTTTCTTTCCCCAAGTAGTGATCAATTCGGAAAATTTGTTCTTCACTAAAAAGCAACCCAAGTAATTCATCAAGCGCTTGAGCCGTTTTGGTATCATCACCGAATGGCTTTTCGATAAGAATACGCGTCCACCCGGTCTCGTTGCTACACGGAATCGTTAACCCGGAATCGGCAAGGTTTCTCAATAAGGTGTCATAAAATTTTGGCGACATGGCAACGTAGAATAATTTATTCGCGCATTGCCCGATTGCCGTCTCTTCGGCAATAAGCCGTTCCGAAAGGATCTTGTAGCTTTCCGGACTTCCGGTATCTCCCGATTGATAAAGTATATGCCCGAGGAATGAATCAACTGCTTCGCGATCACATTTTCCATCATCGTCAGCGCATACTGATCGCGCGACAAAACCACGGTATTCGTCATCGCTTAGCTGTTTTCGCGCCACACCCAATATTTTGAAAGAATCGGGAAGATATCCTCCACGATAGAGATTAAAAAATGCCGGCAGGAGTTTTTTTTGGCTCAAATCGCCAGTTCCGCCAAAAAGCGTGATGAGTGTTGGGACATTATTATTTTTTTGCATACTATATAAATGATACCATAGAACAATCGTGTCTTTCTAGTGCATGGAAACGTTCTGCTTTCTCTCTTTTATTATAATGTACCCGATGGGATGACTTTGTTACATATACCCATCTCCTCCAATTTGTCCATATATTTGACGACGGTGATAACAAACTCCGCATGACTCCATGTAAGCGGTGTTGCCGACAGTTGCTCGCCGGTGAACGGATCAATTTGTTCCGGTAGAGTTCCCGACGGCATGGCGTACTTTGATGCCCACGTCAGCCATGTTTTCACCGCGTCAAGATCATCTACATTTTTTGCTTTCGCGATGAGATATTGCGCAAACCACAGCGTTGTAATCACCCAAGGATTCCCGGGAATATCGGAATTTTTTCGATAGTAAAGATCTCCTTTGTAGCGAGCGATACCGCCAACCGGCGAGCGCGGAGAAATGCGATCGACAATATTTTGAGAAAATCGTTCCAATCTCTGGTCATTGATGTCGAGAACTCCAAAGGCAAAGAGGCCATAAAAACTACTCATATCAATGGTCTTGTCATACACGATTCCTCCGTTGGCAAAATTGATCATTTTATAGAAATTGCCGGTCTGTTCGTCATATAAGTATTTAAGGATGGCGTTTTTGATTTCATCGGCTGCTGACGCATAATTATTTCCTCCTCGCTGCTTCCCAAGCATTCGGGCAAACTTGGCCGCGGCATTAAGCGCTCCATATACGGCGCACGAAGTGAATGTGGTTATTCCATACTTCTCTTCCCAAAGATCGTAACTCGGTTTTGGAAGACCTAAATCATCACGATACTCAACCATAAACATCGCTGTTTTTTTGATCAGCGAATTATATAAACTCTCAATAAATTCGAGATCTTGCGACGCGCGATAATGCTCAAGAAGCGCATAAATGGTCAACGCGGTTTCGTCTTCTTGTATGGGAAGATGGAATTCCCCGTTGCGTACCCAAGGATGCCATGAGCTCCCCAGCGATTTATCCGAACGATATTTATGCATGAAATATCCTTCGTCGGAAACCACTTCGTTCGAAAATTCAAAGAACCGACGCGATATGCTTGAATTGCCCGTCATATCAAGCGCCATTGCGGAAAACGAAGCGTCACGTGGCCACATATAACTGTATGTATCTCTGCCACGCTGAAGCATGTCTGAGTCGCTGGAAGCGATGACAGCCCCGTGGTTATCAAAATGCGCGCGAATCACAAAAAGTGATTGACCAAAAAGAGTTACGATCTTGTCGTCAAGGCAATTAAAACTGAAATGATTTTTATTGAGCCACGCGTTCCAAAAATCATTCGTTGACTTCATGAGGTGGTCGGGAGTTTTCAATATGAGATACTCGTTCAGTTCGTGTGTTTCTTTGATTGTTTCGCCCGCGGCAATCCAGTAATAGAGAGATTCTTCTCCATCGCCGCCAATCTGGAGCGTAAACCCTATGACAGAATCGGCATACCCGTGTTCAATCGGATTTTTTGACAAAAGACCGTCCTCTGCGTCGACATAAGATCCTTCTTTCCCTTCAATATTAAAAATGCCAGTCGTATAGTCGTCGAAATTCTTGTTTTTATACAAGCCCCGTACCAAGAAAACTCGCCTGCCATTGTAATGAATGATCGAATCGCTGATGGGGTCGAAGTACGCAGTATCGCCTCGATGAGACTCATATATTTCGAATTCTTGACCGAAATATATCTTTACCTCTCGAGATCGCGGTAAAATATTTTTTACGCTCACTCGCCTCAAAAATATATTTTTTTCGTTGTAAACGATGTCCGAAAGATGCATCTGAAGTCCAAGTTCGTCATTGATGGCATACGTATCCCCGACAAACGACCTATCCCTACTTCCAACCGTTATATGCCAGCTTGGATGGTCAAACCATCTCATCTTACCTTCAGTCCATACCCCGACACGATGAACATAATGTCCCCCGATATGATTCTCAAGACCAACGTACGGAAAATAAAAATCGCGCACCTCTGCGTGCGCATCCAGGCAAACAAGCATATTCCCGTTGCCGAGTGTTAGTGATCGTGGCATATGTAGGTGTGTAAACTGTTATAAATGATAGTTTTGTAAAGCTTTTTCGATCACTTTCGATGCGGCTTGGGCTGTCATGGAGTTTCTTAAACCACGCGCGCATAATTCATCCTGAAGAACACCTTCAACCCACGCCGCAAAATCATTTCGTTCTTTGTTGGCATGAAAGTCATATTGCTCCTTGCTCATGGCGAGAAGCGCGTTTTTAAGTTCAACAAGGTCACGCAGTACCGTCCCCCCATTCATCCAAAAACAACCACCCCCAACAGCAACAACTAAGCTTCTTGTTTTTTTTGCGTTCATACGTGAATTTTTCTCTCCCGTACCCGTAGCGCGCTTAACCGAGCCAGCAGCCTTATTCTGTCGAGAAGTGACCGGTATCGTTACCGTTTTTTTCATCTTTGCGATAACATTTTTTCCTCGCGGAGCAATTTTTGTTTGAGTTTTTATAGGCACCGTTTTTTTTACTTTCTTTGGTGTCATATTTTTATATAAAATTACAAGTAATAAATTTATTGTTTATCGTGCTTTTTATTATATCAAATATTATACCAAATATTCGGTTTCGTTGATAGTTCTATCGGCGATACGCAACTTCAGATCATTGAATACATTCATAAACGAGATGAACGCCTCGTATGGGGATTCGTACGGATTAAAATATTTGTGCACATCGCCGTCAGAGAACCATTTCGTGCACATATAATAAAAATGATCGGAAGTCTGAAGCCGCCTCCAGTCATTAATAATCTTTTTATCATTCGTGCTCAACACCTTTTCCTCCAGAGCGTAGAGTTTACTGATTGCATCACGTTGAATCGGATTGGAGAGCCACGCCGAGAGATCGCGTTCGACGTCCGCCCATGAGATAAAATGAGGGACATCCAATTCTGCCACATCCGGATAGCGGTCAATCGCCTCGGAAGGCGTGACAAAATTATTATCAGGATGCTTCAATATTTCGCCTGGCAAATGCTTAAGGAAGTTAAATATCCCCGTGTCTTCCCATTGATGCTCTCCGAAAGTCTCATAATCCATGAAAAGATTCACCACGTTCCCGTTGCCGTTCACCGCCGATACCCAATTCGCGAATGTTGGCGCGTCAAGCGGGTATCCGTCCCAATCACGAGAAGAAAACCGAAACGCGATGTCGTCCGAGAGCCGATAGTTTTTAAGCAATAATTTGATGTTCTGCGCTCCTTTTGGTTTATAGAGAAAATTCGGACTTCGCCATCCAAGGATATGATCGGCTCCTTCCGAAAGAACCCCTTTAAAGCCCATCGCCTCGACTTCGCGCGCAAGATCATTATTGTATATCAATTCCGTGTTGCGAAACACTTTTGGCTCAACACCGAAGAAGTAGCGGACTCGCTCCTTGTGCATCTCCACCTGTTTTCTGAACTCGTCTTTCGAATACAAAAAAGAGAGGGAGTGAAAGTATGTTTCCGAAAGTATCTCTACTTGCCCGGTCTCAACGAGTTTCTGAAAAGAGATCATGGTTTCTGGCGAGTATTCCTCGAGCTGTTCCATCAACACGCCGGAAAGAGAAAAACTCACCTTGAAATCGGGATGCGCCCGCAAAAGATCAAGGAGTATTGCATTCGTTGGCAAATATGACTTGCGCGCGACCTTGAGAAGAACTTTTTTATTATTTACATCTCGCTCTGAGTCGTCATTAAAATATTCATTATTGTTCCCGATATCAAAGACTCGGTAATTTTTTAACCGATACGGCTGATGAACTTGGAAATAAAAACAGACTGACGGCATAACGGATTATTACTGTAATAATTTTTATAAGAATATACTATAAACAGCGACGCACTTCTTCGCCGCGCTATTCCAATTGACCTTCTTGATTTCCTTATGGCCATTTTCTCTGAGGGTTTCCTTAAGGGAATCGTTCTGAAGTACGCTCAGTATCTTGTTCGCCATTTCGTCCGTATCCCAAAAATCTACTTTGAGTGCATGTGATAACACCTCTGAAACACCCGATTGCTTCGAAACAATCACCGGTGTCCCGTTAATGATCGACTCGAGCGGAGTAATCCCAAATGGTTCAGAAACAGACGGCATAACAAAAAGATCGGCCGCTTGATAGAGAGCGATGAGATCATCTCCACGCAAAAAACCGGTAAAAATCACTCGATCAGAAATGCCAAGATACGCCACCTCAGTCATCATTTGACGTTCCATATCCCCCGATCCGGAAACAATGAACAAGGCGTTCGGATAACGCTCCAAAACTTTCTTTGCCGCTCTTACAAAATATTCGGGGCCTTTTTGTATGGTGATCCTTCCAACAAACAAAACAATCTTATTTTTCTGCTTTTTGATTTTTTGCAAACGAGGAATCACATTGTATCGAAAATCAGGATCGATACCGTTGTGCACAACGGTTATTTTTTCGGAAGGTATGCCATACTGTCGAACGATCTGTTGTTTGGTATAATTGCTGACAGCGATAATGTGGTCAGCGTATTCCATCGAGCTCTTTTCAATATCATAGACATCGCTATTCACTCCCTGTCCTCCCGTTCGATCAAACTCGGTCGCGTGCACGTGAAGAATGAGCGGTTTGCCACTCACTTTTTTTGCTTCGATCCCTGCAAGAAATGCCAACCAATCATGCGCATGGATGATGTCAAATTGCTCCTTTCGTGCGATCTGCCGCGCCCGGAGCGCATAGTTTTTTACTTCGCCGAGAAGCGTACGGCTGTAGAGATTACGAATAATATCGCCATTTTCTGACCCTGAGAGCATATAGCTTTCAGAAGTAGCATACGGCACAAGCGCCGACTCGACTTCGGTGAACGTAATCGTACCTGCTCCCGTGGCAGTATCGGCAAACAAAACGCGCATCCGACCCGATCTTACATCACCGATCTTCTTCGGAAGAACAAAAATAATGTCAGTTCCTTCATCTGCGAGCGCTCGTGTAAGCCCAAAACACGCCGTACCCAACCCGCCACTATTATGCGGAGGGAATTCCCACCCAAACATGAGCACCCTATATGACATACAATAACATTTTAGTAAATTACGATGTATTATAACATTCAAATAAGAATTTGACACAAAAACAGTGGAAAAGTCCATCGCGCAACATGAAGATACTTATCACACACATGGTCAACGTCGGAATACTTCGTTCCCAAAACGTCATCAAGGCGTTCTTGGATGTTGACCGGGCGAATTTTATTCTTCCGTGGCACAAAGAAGAGGCATATGAAGATCACCCGTTATCGATCGGACATAATCAGACCATCTCACAGCCAACGACGGTGGCATTCATGCTGGAGTTACTCGGCGTGGAGCCGGGGAACGCCATTCTTGATGTCGGCTCCGGGTCAGGATGGACAACCGCCCTCTTGGGTCGCCTCGTAGGGAAAACGGGCAGAGTATTTGGCGTTGAACGGATACCGGAACTTGTTGCATTCGGAAATAAAAATATAGAAAAATATAATACATGGAATAATATTTCCATTGCACAAAGCGGCAAAAAACTTGGCCTCGAAGAGAGAGCGCCATTTGATAGGATATTGGTCTCTGCCGCCGCGACAAAACTTCCCCACCTCCTTGTTGATCAACTGAAACAAGGCGGCGTGCTTGTCATCCCGATCGGCAACGCGATCCATAAGATAACAAAACTCTTCAATGAAGAAGTCAGGGACGAAACGTACGAAGGATTTACCTTCGTACCGCTTATAGTCAACGAAAGTTAGACAAACGAGTTGCTAGCCGCATCCAAAAGTAGAAATTTGATATAGGGATTAGACGCGTTTACATTTCCCGGAGACGCTACATCTACAAAAGTAGAAATTTGATATAGGGATTAGACATACGATTCTAGGGATAGATTTGGAATCTACAAAAGTAGAAATTTGATATAGGGATTAGACGCCGCGACACTGGAGGAGGGTTCTTAATCTACAAAAGTAGAAATTTGATATAGGGATTAGACCTTCCTCATCTTGGGAACACAACAAATCTACAAAAGTAGAAATT
>PFQT01000037.1:0-323 GCA_002788135.1 Candidatus Yonathbacteria bacterium CG_4_8_14_3_um_filter_46_25 | reverse complement strand
TAGGGATTAGACTATCATAAATGTATGATATGTACAGAAAATCTACAAAAGTAGAAATTTGATATAGGGATTAGACGTATTTATTATTGAGCGCACGACTGAATCTACAAAAGTAGAAATTTGATATAGGGATTAGACGCGTCTTTTGTGGCGGTGTATTTGAGATCTACAAAAGTAGAAATTTGATATAGGGATTAGACTAACATACACAGGCGAATACAGCGAATCTACAAAAGTAGAAATTTGATATAGGGATTAGACTACATATGTATTAACTTAATACTAAATCTACAAAAGTAGAAATTTGATATAGGGATTAGACA
>PFQT01000028.1 GCA_002788135.1 Candidatus Yonathbacteria bacterium CG_4_8_14_3_um_filter_46_25 | reverse complement strand
GTTGAAAGCTACGCTATCACTTCATAGCGGCGAAGGAGAGGAATTATTACTTTGTAATTGACGACCTATCAGCTATACGATATGCGATGTCGCATAAGGGGTCATTTTGCCGATTGACCAACTTGGGAGAACTTAGGAGTCCGACTCCCAAGTGGCGACTTCAAGGTGGACAATATTATTTTGCGTAGGATTCCGCTTCTTCGAATCTAACGGAGAGCATCTTTGAAGCGGCATCGGCACCCATGGTCACGCCGTAGAGAATGTCAACACGCGACATTGTTTCGCGATTGTGCGTGATAACGATAAGCTGGGAGTAGCGAGAGAGATTTTCAAGCATATCGCCGTATTTCCGCGAATTCGCCTCATCAAGTGCTGCATCAGTTTCGTCAAGTACTAAAAACGGCGGCGGGTTTACTTGCGAAATCGCAAAGAGAAGCGCGATCGAGGTAAGCGCGCGCTCGCCACCCGAGAGCATCTGAAGTCCTTTGATCTTTTTGCGCGGCAGATTCACACAGACCTCAATCCCCTCTTCCGCTGGCTCATCGGTTTTCTCGGCGCCAAGCGACTCGAGCATCTCGGTATCCTCTTCCCCAAATGTCGGCTTACTCTTGTATTTTTTCTCTTTCACGATTGTAAGAGAAGCCGTTCCACCACCAAACATGAGCGCGAAGAATTCGGAGAATTGCGCGTTGATCTTCGTGATGCCTTCTTTAAATTCCATGCCGAGCTTCTCCGTGAGATCGGTAATAAGCGAGGCGAGCGACTGCGCGCTTGTTTCCATGTCGGTGATCTCCTTTTCTAGAAACGCATCCCGCTCAACCGCTTCATCGTATTCTTTAACGATATCCTCGCCTGACCCGCCACCGATATCCTCGAGCCGAATTTTTATTTTCTCTATTTTTCTGCGACGTTCTTCTTGGTTATCCCGTGATTCATGCAAACAATCACCAACCGAAACATCATAGTGTTCATATTCCGTCACGTCACGCCCAATGAGCACAATCCCCTCTTTGATCTCTTCTTTGAAACGTTGCGCTTCCTTCTCGATTCGTTCATGTTCCGCGTCAAGCATACTGACCTGCGAAGCAAGCTCGCTTCTCCGTGCCTTCTTTTCAAGCAGCGCTTTCTCAGAATCCCGCGCCTGATCGCGTTCCTTTTCCATATCTTTCCGCAACACATCAAGGTGTGCCAGCACTTCCTCCTCGCGCGCTTCCGTTTCAGTGATTTCTTGCTCAATCTTTTCTTTTGCGTTCTTTTTTTCTTCAAGCACGCCGGCAAAGTGAGCTACCGTCTGATGTTTGTGCGCATCATTTCGATAAAGATCAGCGATGTGAGAGAGAGCAGTGCGGATATTCGCAAAAATAGCTCGTATCACACTTATATCCTCGGTATGATCCGCCTCGGCGAGACGATCTTCGATGTCGGCAACGAATATTTCAACGTTCCGGGCCGAAATAACCCCGCCGAACGCATCCTCATCGCCTTTTTGCTTATTCCGCGCTTTTTCCTCTTCGTATTCGATCACTCCCTCGAAACGACCGATCTCGCGCAATAATTCATCTTTCTTTCCGCGAACAATACCGAGTTCTCCTTGCAACACTCTCCGTTCTTGCTCCCACCCGGCAATCTCCGGAGGAACGGAATCTCGCGACGAGATCTCTACGATCTGCCGTTCGATCTCGCGGAGCTCGCGGCGTGGCGCATCACCCTCGTCATGAATTCGTTTTTGGGTGTACCCAAGATAGACTGATTCACGTTTGAGATATTCCCGATAACATCCTCTGAGTTCTTCACGCAAATTACGCGCCTGTTCGACCTTCTCAACTTGTTTCTTCAGAAAACGAATATGGGGAACAATCTCTTTACGCAGAAGCGCGACCTGCGCCATATTATCCCGTGTCTTTACGAGCTTTTTCTCGCTCTCCGCTATCTTCCAGTGGTACACCCGCAAACCGAGCGCGTCTTCAATGATCGCCTTTTTTTCTTTTGTCGATGCACCGAGTATCCGGTCAGCTTCGCCTTGCGAGATGATGTGGTGTCCGGAAGCACCGATGTGCACGCTTGCGAGGAGTTCAATGACATCACGCAAACGAACCTGTGTGCCATTGATAAAATATTCATTCGACGAATCGCGATGAACGACTCGTTCGATCAGCACTTCATCGTAATCGATAGAAGGGAACGCCCTGTTCGTGTTGTCAAACACCAAAGAAACCTTCGCGCGACTCTGTCGTCCCAAATCTTTTGAACCATTAAAAATGAGATCTTCCCCGCGCTTCCCCCGCAACGATTTAATCGACTGCTCACCCAAAACAAAGCGAATTGCCTCCGCTACGTTTGATTTGCCCGACCCGTTCGGTCCGACAATCGCCGATATCGGCGTACTGAACTCAAATACGCTTTTTCTAGCAAAAGACTTGAACCCCGATATCTCTAATCGTTTTAAGCGCATAATAAAACCGCTACCCGTTTATTCTATGTCCATCCCCGAGCGACAAGCGCGCGCAGGGCGGCTCCTTGTTCGGCTTCTTGTTTTGATTTACCCGTTGCTTTCGCTACTTGTTCATCACCAAGAAAAACACCTACCGTGAACTCTTTGTCGTGATCCGGTCCATACTCGTCGACCACCTGATACGACGGAGTAATGCCAACTTTTTCTTGCGCCTTTTCCTGAAACGTGCTTTTTGCGTCACGCCATAGCTCCTTTCGAACGATCTCATCGGTCTTACCGAAAAGACTTTCAGCGATAAATGTTTGCGCCACGTCAAATCCTTGATCGAGATAGATAGCGCCGATCATCGCCTCAAATGTGTTCGCCAGAATGTATTGGCGAGCTTTCCCGGTATCACGAGCTTCCCCGCGTGAGAGTAATAAAAAATCATCCATGCCAAGTTCGTGAGCCGCCGCGGAAATGGAGTTCGTATTGACAAGCGCCGCGCGATAACTCGTAAGAACGCCTTCTGTTTCGTTCGGATATTTTTTAAAAAGATATGCGGTGATCACCAGTTCAAGTACCGCGTCTCCAAGAAATTCAAGACGTTCATTGTGCGAAAAAACCGCGCCTTTATTTTCATTGATATACGAACGATGCGTAAACGCTTCGCGCAAAAGATCCTTGTCATTGAAAATAACGCTGATCTTTTTTTCAAATGCCGAAAAATCAATTGTACGATCTCTCATAGTAGTGCGTCAATCCTATTTTTTTAGCAAAATAGTGATTGCTTTGGTGATGAGTGGCAGTATATCGTCATAAATATTAAGTTCCAAAATATCAACCATTTTGAACCACTGCACGTCGTCAAGTCCGCCGGTCTTCTCAAGCTTTAAATCATTGAATGGCGATTCGACGATAAAATAGTTCACCTGTTTGCGTAATTTCCCCTTTTCCGGATTCGAAGCGATATATTCGTTGGAACCGAGTTTTTCTTTCACTTTAATATCAACACCGATCTCTTCTTTGATAACCCGCGTTACTCCCGCCTCCTCATTCTCGCCTTCTGCGAGATGCCCTTTTGAGAGCGTCCAGTGCCCAAAAATATCATGCACAAGCGCGAGGTATACGTTGTCTTTTTCTTTTGCGTATACAACAGCGCCGACAAGCTTTTCCTGCGGCATTTTTGCCGGATCGGTTTCTTGCCTTACACCGCGTTTCCCTCGCACTCGCGGTTTATCGTTTACGTCCTCGCCGAGTTCTTTATACACCGCGCCAAGAACACCATTGATGAATTTCCCGCTATTCTCACCGCCGAATTGTTTGGCAAGTTCGATAGCTTCGTTGATCGCGACCTTTGCCGGAACCTCGGAACGATTGCCGTACAAAAGCTCCGCAAGACCGATACGGAGAATATTCCGGTCAACAATGGATATCTTTTCAATCGGCCAGTCAGGAGCCGCTTTTTCTATGATAGCATCGATCTTTCCTTGGTACTTAAGAGTACTGTCTAAAATGAAGCGAGCAAACGAGAGATCGCCCATTCCGGGCGCGAATTCTTTTGCATTGCGATCAAGGAGTGTTTCAATAACATTCCGATCATCAATATGATTGAAATCTCGCTCAAAGAGCGTTTGCATCGCCACTGATCTTGAAAGGTGTCTGTTTGCCATGATCGATTTTGGGGTATCTACCGTAAAAACGGGCGGTAAAAACCCTTATTGAGAGAAGCCGGTCGGCAATGCTCCTATTTATTCGAAAGTGCCGTGGCATCAAGTTTTTCCGATGCTGTTTCTTCCTTCTTCTCTTCTACTCCCGACGCCCGCGCTTTTCGCTTCTTTCGCTCGGTCTGCCGCGTAACTTCTTTCATCACATCAACAACCTCACGACCACGATATGTCCCGCACTGCGTGCACATCTGGTGGCGCACATGCGGCGCTTGGCATTTCGGACATACCGAAACACGCGGCAATTCAAGCGCATGATGGGATCTCCTATTGCGGGTATGCGACCGCGTGTGTCTCATTCGTACTGACATAGTTTTATAGTATAAACGATTCCCTGGAAATTTCAAGGGCTTCCATCAGAAATACGATCACCGAGGAAACTTCGGCGATGAACGCCTTCGACTATGCCATAGGTGCGTATGCGAGCAATATGATCTTCCGTGCCATATCCTTTATGCCGTTCAAAGCCATAATCGGGAAAACGCAAGGCGAGTCGTTCCATCTTTCGATCACGCGCCACCTTTGCCGCGACAGAAGCGGCGGCGATGATCCGCTTTGTCTCGTCTCCACGAATGATCGTCGTTTGATTGAAATAAACCGCTGGCGCGCGAAGCGATCCATCGAGAAGCACCCTGCACGTGTCGGGGTCGTTTCCCAGACGTAAGAGGGCGCGTAAGAGTGCGCTACGAATCGCTTGCACGATCCCAACGCGATCGATGGTTGGAGCTCCGACCATCATAACCGAAAAATCGAGTATGCCTTTTTCTCGCGCATCCACCAACTTGGCAAACCACTCTTCTCGCTTTTTTTCGTTTATCTGTTTTGATTCCTTGATATCGCGGAAAATGGTTCGAAAAGCGGGGGAGAGCGCGCGCGAAACCGCCACAGCCCCGACTGAAACCGGTCCCGCAAGCGGACCGCGACCCGCTTCGTCAACCCCGATAGTATAGTGTTGGCGCATATCCATACTCTCTATCATACCAATGTTCAAGCCACTGAACATAATTGACAGTTAACTAGAGACTCTTTAGCTCTTTTTAGCCCGACCTTTTTGTTTAATTTCACATCAATAA
>PFQT01000044.1 GCA_002788135.1 Candidatus Yonathbacteria bacterium CG_4_8_14_3_um_filter_46_25 | reverse complement strand
GTTTTTAAGCTTTCGCCTTTTAAATTAAGATGATTACCCTTTGTCACCTCAATTCTACCTTAAGTGTCACCTCATATGGTTAACTGTACACACCCTATACTACCAGCGGATATTTGGTATACTATGATCTATATGCAGACCATAGTGCAGAAATATAGGCGATATTTTCGTGAAAAAATATTCGTGCGCTCGCTTGTGCTCGCGTTTCTATTTTTAGTCGCGAGTCTTATGATAAGTTTCTATGCGAACGTTTATGCAATTGAACACGCAAGTAACGCGGTTGCCGATATATTCTTGAGTAATGTTAGGGCATTTGATGTTGATGGCTTGTTTGCCTACGGGGGAGTCATATTTTGGATCATCATCATTTTTTTTGGGCTTATCGAGCCACGAAGATTCCCTTTTGCGCTCAAGAGCATCGCACTCTTCGTTCTTATCCGCTCGATCTTTATCAGCTTGACGCATATCGGACCGTTCCCAGTGCAGATCATTTCCGAAGATCCTTCATACATCATTCGGAAGGCCGTTCTTGGCGCCGATCTGTTTTTTTCGGGTCATACAGGGTTGCCGTTTCTGATGGCTCTCGTGTTTTGGAAAACTTTCCCCATTCGTGTTTTTTGCATTGTCTCGGCGATCTTTTTTGGCGCTGTCGCACTTTTGGGTCATTTTCATTACTCTATCGATGTTCTTGCGGCGTTCTTCATAACTTATACGATCTTTCATCTTGCCAGTATTTTTTTTAAGAAAGATCATATTTTGTTTGATCGCGGTGTTTCCGAAGAGTGGCATTGATCGTATGTTAATGACCTATCGACACCGTATCTAAATAGTTAAACGTGGGAGAATATTATCAGCGCGGCTTTTCCCGGTTTTCCAATCGTATATAAAAAAAAGCCCCGCAAACTTTCGCGGGGCTTCATGGCGCAAATTCCATTTACTTTGAAATAACAGCGAATGGTCCGAATGAAAGATATCGTTCAACACGACTACCGAACTCATGCATCGCTCTTTTCATCGCGTCCATCTGATCATGCTCAACTTCAAGCTCGGCGGCGAAGTGATACGTGTGATTTCCGACATGAACGGAGTGGATCTGGACGAGGTTCATTTCTTCCATGTCGAACGCAAGCAGAGCTCTTACTAGGGATCCTGCCTTGTGTGGTACGCTAAAGATAACGAGGATTCGATTTTTGTCCGCTGTCGTCACCGGGTGTGCTTTTGGCGCAATGAGCAAAAACGTCGTGATGGCTGTCTCGTCCTCAAACCGATCTATGAGCACATCGAGTCCATACTCCTCGGCAGCCGACCTTGGTGCGAGCGCCGCGCACATGGCATACTCATCATCCATGGCGACCATTCGAGCCGCCTCGCCATTGCTCGTGACGCCGAGGGTTGGTACATCTAGCGTCGCGACCGACTTCTTGCAGGCACCGAGCGCTTTCGGGTGTGCCATGATTTTGCTCACTGACGCGAGCCCAACTCCGTGTCGTGCCATGAAACAGAAGTGTATCTTAAGCTGGATCGCTCCGATTACATGAAACGGGCACTCATCGTTGCGCCGATACATCCCAAGAAGCCGGATGAAGCCTTCGAGCTCATCTGTCATCCTGCCCTCGGCGAGTGTTTCCATGGCAATTGCGCCATAACAACGGCGTTCAATGATCGTCGGTAAGACATCCTTGTTGGCGATGGACGGAATGTAGTTGGCTTCCGTTCCGTTGCGGATAACCTCCGGTGCGCCGAAGAGTTCGGCAAGGATGTCATAAGCGCAATGAGAGAATGTTGTCCTGGCGGGACCGAGAAACGTAACCTTTTCCATTTACTGCTCCTTTTGTATGCGGTTTACAAAGAACATTCATACTTCAAAAAGAAAGCCGCTTTCCCGAAGGGGTAGCGGTCTTGATCTCTCTCTGAACGTATGTGACGCTAATCCACCCTTCGGTTTTCCGAATTTCTAAAAAAGAAAAAACTGAAGAATAAATTATTAAACATCATAAGCGTATTCTAGCAAGGAAAGAATTATTTGCAAGCACATCAATACTAACGCATGAGAGATAAGGAGCGGCTTACATTCATTCACTGCCGCGTATTTTGATAGAAAAATCAGAAGAATCGGCATATTTTATCGCGCGGTCGTTGATAAAATAGCGATCCCGTGCATCCTCAAAGGAAAGATCGGTATCAATGAGGCCGAGTTCATAAGCGAGTCGATCGGAGTCCCTCGGAAGAAGAATCTGTAGACGAAAAAGGGGAACACGACCAGGGATGATCGTGTTGATATGTCTAACGATGTTCGTGGTGCATGTGTTGGTGAGCGTATGGTAAAATTCCGGGTGATCTTTGAGATAGTTCGCACGTTCGATCATGTCGAGAAATAATTTTTGCATTCTTTCTTTTGTCGTTTTTGCCGGATAGACATACACGAGGTCTTTTCGATAATTTGATCGTAATTTGATCGCGTCTTGTTCATCGGCGATCACATACATGAGTTCATATTGGTTCAGTAGTCCTTTGATCGGATTGTATGTTTCCCCTTTCTCTTTCCGTATCTCAACCGATATTGCGACAAATTGATCGTCTTCGAATTCAAAACTCAAAAACGCATGTGCAGAGCCTGGAATTCCGGCGAATGGTTCAACGATATAGTACACTTTTTTAATTTTATTGAGGTCGAACGTCTTGTCATAGTAGCCAGATGCATAGTCGCTCTTCGATGTGTAGGTGAAATTTCTGACGTTGTGGACAGTGATTAGGTTGTCATGTATATCCCCGTACGACAATGTGCTCTGATCGGTTGCCCAGTCACGATCATTTGAAGGTTTGATCACCATGTGTGTGATGGTCAAAACGATAACAAATCCCAAAAAAATGATGATGAGAGGGTAGAGGATTATCCTCTTTGACCATTTAAGAATTTTTTTCACTCGAATATTCACTGGTGAATTATATCAGATGGGATATGTTTTATCGCGTGACGTTCCGCTCGCGTGTTTCTTGTGAAGATTTTACTGCGCGTCAAAATTTGCTTGAACATAATCGAATAGTGTTTTTACGTCTCGCTTACTGTCTTTTGATCCGAGGACAATAATCGCGACCGGCCGCATTTCTTCACCGACATTCATCTTGAATACGGCGAGCATGCCCCCTTGCGCCGCAGAACTCTCCGCAACTTTTCCCCCGATCATTTTTTCAAGCCCGGATATCTCGTTGAGATTGGAAAGATTTTTATACTGGGAGGGTCCATATGCCGCTCGGTTCTCATTTCCCATACTCATATGAAGCACGAAGCTTCTATTGTAGTAGAGATATTTTGCGAGCATAAAGAGATCGGTCGCTGTTGAGGTATTCGTGGCAATAATCCCTGATGTGTCGGTGAAGCGAGAATTTGCCATTCCAATCGTAGCCGCCTTTCGGTTCATGAGGTCGACAAAATGACTCTGACCAAGAGGAGAGGTGATGGCAAGCGCCGCTTCGTTCGATGATTCCAGTAAAAGAAGCGAAAGGAGGTCAAGGACTGACGTTTTGTTTCCCGCACTCAAGCGCGGAATGCTTGTTGTTGCGACCATTGGTGAAGTGATCGACACTTCGCGTTCGATATTTATGTATTCGACCGCAATAAGGGCAGTCATAAGTTTTGTGATTGACGCGATAAAACGCTGGTCCGAAGATAAATGTTCGGCAAATACGAAATTATTTTGCAGATCGGCGGCCAAGTAAGATACGGTGTCTGGCACGATACTTTTGGGCGCGTATTTTGTGTCGGCCGTGTTGGTGATAAATGATTCTTTGAACACAAGCACAGGCATTCCTGTTTTGGCGAGGCGGTAAACCGACTCCGCGTTTTTATCGGCAAGCCGGATACATCCGCCCGAGTATCCTTGCGCCACCGGACTCCCGTCAGCGTAGTATGGCCAGCCGTGGATAAAAAAATTTCCCTGGAATTGCATACTCCACGGCATATACACATGACCGAACGAAGAATAATGGCTTTTTTCCATACTTTCGATCTTGTAGAGGCCTGCAGGAGTTTCCCACCACGATCCCTCTCGTCCTTTTGACCCGATCGGTACTTCGGTTGCAAGTAATCCTTCGCTATATACGCGTAATTTCATACTCGAAAGATCAGCTTCGATGAAATCGGCTTTCTGTGAAATAAAATCCTGTTTGACTTTCTCGAAAAATTTTGCATTTTCAAGTATTGGCCAACTACCGTACTCAAAAATAATTTTTCCGTTTTCACCATTTTGCACCAGCAGTTCGTTGCTGCCAAGAGTGCTCCTTGCGTAGAGTCCTGAAATAAGTCCGGTTAGCGTAAGTATGGCGACCAATGCGCCCGCGGACACTTTGGGGGAAAGATGCCGATGGAGAAAATGCACATGAAGAAAACTTTCACGGCCGCGAGATATAATATCGAATGCGAACTCTATATCACTTCGTTTCCATCCCGCATCAAGGAGTAATTGAGTGATCTCTTCCGCTCCGACCCCGCTTTGTTGCGCCTCGCGTATGTATCTGAATAATTTTCTCCTGTTCATGAAATAATTATCATACTAGCAATAAAAAAGACCTAACGCCACTATAAAGACCTAACGCCACTATGGTGTTAGACGTGATATAATTAAAAAGTATGAATCTGGCTCAACAAAAATGCGTACCGTGTGAAGGGGGAACGTCGCCGATGAGCGACATTGATGTCGCGGAATATTTGAAGAAATTGTCCGGCTGGGAAAAGCGAGGGAATGTGATCGAGAGGAAATTTGAATTTGCGGATTTCGCGCTAGCGATGAAATTCGTGAACGCGATCGCCGATATCGCGGAACGCGAAGGACATCATCCTGATCTCTCGATATCGTACAACAAAGTAACGATTACGCTCTCCACTCACGCGATCGGGGGACTTAGTTTGAATGACTTTATTCTCGCCGCCAAGATTGACGAGAAGTATGTGTGCCAATCATTATTGTCCGCATGATATAATTTTCGTATGAAAAAGTTCAAAGGTTTTGACTTTCACCGTCGACGATTCATCGGTCTTGCGACAATCATTTTCGCTTTTGTTGCCATTGGGCATGCTTTGCGTCTCGTGTTCGGATGGGAGCTCGTGATCGGCGGGGTTGTCATGCCGCAGATGGTGAGCGTTTTCGCCGTGGCGTTCCTTGCGATGATGGTTATTATGGGAAGATACTATTATTTTGTCGAATAAAGACCTATTTGACCGTTTGTGAAGAGACTGTTCAAGCCACTGAACATAATTGACAGTTAACTAGAGACTCTTTAGCTCTTTTTAGCCCGACCTTTTTGTTTAATTTC
>PFQT01000053.1 GCA_002788135.1 Candidatus Yonathbacteria bacterium CG_4_8_14_3_um_filter_46_25 | reverse complement strand
CAGAAGTATTTATATAACATCTGTGGCAAAGTACATCACTTGGGAGTCCGACTCCCAAGTGATGTACTTTGCCACAGATGTTATATAAAGAGTCCGTTCGCTCACAGGAACCCGCCGAGAAGGTCGAGGTTCCCGACCTTTCTTCGATAGGAACGCAACGCCGTACCGATTACGGAGAGATCGGAAAGATTGCCGAGATGTCGTCGACCACAGATACTTAATCGGGTTCAATCCAGGAGCGTAACCGAGGAAGCGCGCCGTGCGGAGCCATGAGATGTTGGCGGCGATCCAGCTTCTTGCGGTCGCGTTCCGGTGATGAGATGATCATACACCCTTTATCTCATGAACATATATTAGACCCACTGCTTAACTAATATATTGTAGTATAATACATAATACAGGGTATGAATATACGCAAACTCTCCCAAAGACCAAAGGTCTTTGGTCATTTTTTTGGTATTTCACCGAAGCAGTTTAACGATTTAATCAAAGAACTTGAACTATTGTGGCAAGAAGCAGAACACAAAAGAAAATCAGCCTACCCAAGAAAAAGGGCGGTGGGTAGAGGCATTCAATACAAACCATCATTTGAACAGATGGTTGCTATGTATTTTTTGTATACTCGCACATATATGAGTCATATGATGTTGGCAGAGTTTTTTTCATATTGATGATTCACGGGTCTGCCGGTATTTCAAAAAACTGGAACCGATACTCTACCGAAAAATGAAGAAAATTACGATTGAAAAAATACATCTTACCAAAGAAGAAATACAATTTTTTATTGATGCCACTGAACAGGAAACAGAAAGACGATCCGGTTCGGGATATTCCGGAAAGAAAAAGAAACAAACCGTTAAAACATAAGTAGTGGTTGATATTAAAGGACGAATCAAGTATGTGTCAAAATCAATGTCAGGAAATTTTCATGACAAAAATTTGTATGATCAAGCAGAGGTAAAATTGAAATGGGATATTTGGGCACTAATCTGCATCTTCCGTACAATGCTTTAAAGTATCAGCTACTTACCAAGAAAGAGCAGGTACACAACAAAAAACACAGCCATATACGTATTGTGGTTGAACATGTTTTTACTTCGCTCAAACAGTGGAGAATATTATCTCACAGATTTAGAAATGCTCTCAAAACCTATAACGCAAAATTTGTAATTGTGGCTGGACTTTATAATCTGAAACATAACCAGAGAAACAATGCCGATATTTTAAGTTGACTGGTTGGAATATTATTGAGCAGTTGGTCTAATATAACCTATGTGGAAAAGGTTAGTAACTTTTTGGTCATCTCGGTTATGTTTTTAAAATTTCGGCACCATCTTACTTCGATAATACTCCTTTCGCAAAGCGAGAAAGGATTACCATCTTTATGTTTTCGATTATTTACATATTTCATACTTGTCTATTTTACTAAACAAGCGTTGTAATTAATTCTGGAACTCAGGGACGTGGTTATTTCGTGTAGAGGGGCATCGTAATACAGTATGGTGAAATTTCAATATAGTACCAAAACTCCACCCACTTGGGAGTCGGACTCCCAAGTGGGGTAATTCATGAACTTTTCAATATCCTAAACTAACTACACTAGTAGATAATCTACCGTTCGACGTTCCAAGTTTGCGTCTTTTATTCTGACTTTTACCGTATCTCCGAGACGATATCGCTTCCCGCGCTTCTCTCCGACGATGGCGTGATTCTTTTTATCAAGGACGTAATAATCGTTGCCGATGTCGCGCAGACGAATAAGTCCCTCTGCTTTGGTTGTTTTTTCTTCGACATAGATACCCCAATCAGTTACGCCGGAAATGATCCCCTCGTATGTTTCTCCGCCACGCTCAATCATGAACTCGATCTGTTTGTACTTGATCGAATCGCGCTCGGCTTCCGCGGCGCGTTGTTCCATCTCGCTTGAGTGCCGCGCGTCGCTGTCATAGCATTCCGCTTCATTAGGCGGCACCGTTTTTCCCGCAAGATATGTTTTTACGAGCCGGTGCGTCATCATGTCCGGGTAGCGCCTGATAGGGGAGGTGAAATGGGTGTAATATTTGAACGCGAGTCCGAAGTGCCCGACATTTTGTGTTGAATACACCGCCTTTTGCAATGAACGGATGGTAACGGTATGGACGATATGCTCGACCTCGGTACCCACCGATTGCTTGAGGATGGTGTTGAGGCCATGGGAGAGGTTCGTGAGTCCCGGCTTGAGCGAGTATCCGAGCGTTCCGAGAAATTCCGCAAGTTCGGCGATTCGGTCGCTTTCGGGTTTCGGGTGTATGCGAAAAATGAATGTACGCTTTTTGGTCTCCGGCGTGCCAGTCATTGCTTCAGCAACCGCGCGATTGGCAAGGAGCATCAACTCCTCAATGAGCTCATTCGTGTCGCCATGAACCTTAATTGCCACACTCTCGGGTTTTCCTCGGTCATCGAGCGAAAATGTTATCTCGTCTTGTTCAATCATGATCGCTCCGGCACGGATGCGCTCAGCACGCAAGTTTTTTGCCAACACATTAAGGGTCTTGAGTTCATGACGAAACGGCCCGTCTTTTCCATCCAAAACACCCTGCGCCTCCTCGTAGGAAAAACGTTTGTCTGAATTGATGATCGTTTCGCCAATCCATTGATCGATGATTTCGGGATTTGCGCCGGGCGCGAGGGAATCTTTTTTGAATGTAAATATCGCCGAGAATGCCAGCCGATCTTCGTTCGGCTTCAGACTGCAGATGTCGTTTGAGAGTTCTTCGGGAAGCATGGGGATCGTCCGATCGACAAGATAGATTGATGTTGCGCGTTTCCGCGCCTCATCTTCGATTATCGATCCGGGCCGTACATAGTGGGTAACATCAGCGATATGCACTCCCGCCTCGATATTCCCATTCGGCAATTCACGGAACGAGATAGCGTCATCGAAATCTTTTGCCGTTGCTGGGTCGATGGTGAACGTCGTGACACCCCGCATGTCTTTTCGCTTCGGCGCTTCCTCTTCGATATCGCGCCGCGCGGAAGCTTGTATCTTGAGCGCTTCTCGTTCCACTTTGTTTGAGAATTCGATTAAAAACCCTTTATCGTAGACGATTGACTCCATTTCGACGTTGTTATCTTCCGGTTTCCCCAGCACCTTGATTACTTCTCCTTCCGGATTTTTTTTCGGGTCGTTCCATTTGGCGATGCGCACGACCACCTTCTCTTTGTTTCGTGCTCCCGCAAGAGATTGCTCCGGGATGAGAATGTCAATGTACATCTTCTGATCGTCAGGCACGAAAAAATACGAGCCGTTATTTTTTTCCAACACGCCGGCAAAAACATCTTTTGTCCGCCTCATAACCTCAATCACTTCCCCACGCTCTTCTCCCCCAGTTTTTTTCGGATGTCGGAATACGTTAACCGTGTCGCCGTGGAGTGCGGTATTGAGATCAACGTGGTCTATTTTGACGCTGTCGTCCCTTCTGCCGGTAGGGGAAACATATCCGTCTCCACGCGCGGTGATCCTGATGGTTCCGATAAAATGCGCGTCATTATCAATCATATTTTTTTTATGATAGTGGTTTTTGTCCAAAAAACAAATCCCGCTAAAGGCGGGACATGTTGTTCCGGATAAGGTGGAAATTAATTGTGCTCTGGTGGCCAATTGTCATCTGGTTTCAGATTATTCGTTCTTTCGGTCGTGCCGTCTTTATGGACTCGTATGAATTTCCCCGTGCCGTCTCCTTGCGGGGGGACGCCACCCGCACCACCAGTAACATGAACAGCAGTTGCTTGTCCATTATTTCTGTCCTCGTTCTTTTTCTCATTCTTCTCTTCGTTCTCATCTTTGTCGGCGGGGAACGCGTTTGTTTGCCCGCTGTCTTGCGGTACTCCTTCTGACATCATAATATTTTTTATTTTAATGAATAATGCGAGTGTAAAGATACACCCGTTGACAATTACCACTAATAGTGGTAATGCTTACTATAGTATAGCATACTTGAAGCACGGTGCAATAGCGCACGCACGCAACGGAGGTATTTCCATGAATAAAGTCCATGAGCGACTACTTCGGTCGCGGATCATAGTGTTGAATGGCAACATAGATGAGCGCACAGCGAACTATGTTGCAGAGGCGTTGCTTCGTCTGAAACATGGTGGAGACGAAGCGACACTCTATATCAAGAGCTCCGGCGGGAACGTCCGCGACGGGCTCGATATCTACGACACTGTCAGCATGTCGGGGGTGCCGGTTGTCGGCGTTGTTGTCGGTTCGGCGAACTCGATGGCGAGTGTGGTACTGCAGGCATGTCGGCTGCGAATGATCGCGCGGCATGCCGAGATCGTGATTCACAACAGCACCGCGAATATCAGAATTATTAGCCGAATGAACGAGTCGGGAACCGTCGAGCTCGATCAAGCGCGGGTGATCGAGAATATCGATTATGTCCTCCAGAGATTGCGGAGGATATACACGATATTCACGCAACGCACAGGGCGCTCATTGGCGGAGATTGTTGCGGCGATGAACGCCGAGAGATCGTTTTCCGCCGAGGAGGCGGTGGCGTTCGGACTCGTCGACGAGGTTGCCGACGAGATGTCGGCAATGGTTTAGGTTGTTTCAAGATTGACGGCACAAGCGTCCGCGCGTGCCGTCTTTTTCTTTTCTATTTTCGTATCCACACGTGTCGTAATTCATCAAGCGCCTTGTTTTGTTCGTCCTGGATCTGCCATTTGATCTTGTCGGGGTGTGGAACACCTTTGGCGGCAAATGATTGTTCCTCGCTCGCGGTCTGAATATAAATATCGCCAAAACCGAAGAATGTGGGGATGAGGCCGTTCACTTTGACGGTGATGTCTTGTATCTTGTCTAGTCGAAATGTTGATATTTCACGATAGAAAAGACCTTTTTGCTCAATGTCGATCACTTTTTTGTCGGTGATGATGAGAATGTCGAGATAGTAATCCGTCCAGATGACAAAAAATGTGACCCACACAAAAAGAAGCCACACGGAGGAGATCGCAACATACAGAGATGTACCACTTCCCTGGAAGGTTATGAATCGCAGAAAGCCGGTGATGCTTATTCCTTTGAATACTATGAACGGAATGGTGGCAAGGAATACGAGAAAGAACGATTCAGCCACAAGCAGGAACCAGTGTTTCCGTATCTCGAGGATTATTTTTTCATTTTCATCAAGTTTGATCATAATGAAATTCCATAAGATATGATTGCGATCATCGTAATGCCGACAAAAAGGACCGAGCCGGAAAAATAAACAATGCCCGCAATACTCGTTGTTGCGGCTTTGTACCCGTACGTTACCCAGTGATATACAAGAACAGTGCTGATGATCATAAATAGTATAAGCATCGCAAGCAAGCCGACCCAAAGAAAATGAGTCGGTATGACGATCGGCGCGTGTTCGGTAGTGTTGCTCGGGAAAAACATGTATCTGTATTGTAATATCTTATAAGCTCTGCGTCTATAAGTCTATCTACAACACCATTCGTGCGCATGCGCATATTGACCTTTACCCGTCGTTCTGTTAGTATTGCACCCAATGTTAAAGATACGATTACAACGAGTGGGGAGAAAGAACGATCCGTCGTTTCGGCTTGTTGTCGTTGATTCCCATACGGGTCCAAAAAGCGGCAATCATGTCGAAGTTGTTGGTTCATATAACGCGCGCTTTGGAACCCCTCAAATAAACAAGGAGCGAGCACTCCACTGGATGTCGGTTGGTGCGAAACTCTCCGACACGGTACACAATATTTTTGTTACGGAAAAGGTGATCGAGGGCAAAAAAGTCAACGTGCTTCCTAAAAAGAGCCCGATAAAGAAAGAAGGGGATAAGAAAGTCGAAGCCGCATCGAAAGCTGAAAATTCATCAGCCGGCGGAGAAGAAAAACCAGCAGTTGCCGCCAAAGATACTTCTATTGCGGGAAAGAAAGAAGAAAAGTAGAGTTGGGCGCGCGCTGTGTTCACCTGTGGCAATCGCCAATAACACCAACTTGTCCGCGCACCAATACTATCGTATTTTCGTTGCAAAAGTTTATATCACTGTCAGATACCGTTCTTTGGCAATTGCTCCGTTGGTAGCTATAAAAACGTGAAGCAGAAGCGACATTGTTGGTACAAGGGGTTGACTGTCTGTGTTTTTTTTATACAATTATCTTCAGCAGTTTGGATGTGGTCGAGCAACTGCATGGAATAAGTTATTTAAGTTTAAGTACTTAGGTTGCAATGTCTTCAGAAGAAAGCGATGTAATATTTCTCGAGTACGTGGTCAAGGCGTTGGTTGATAACCCAAGCGACGTGAAAGTCAAGCGTGATGTTGACGAAATGGGAGTGTTGGTCACTCTTGATGTCAATAAAGATGACATGGGTAAGGTCATCGGACGATCGGGTAATACCGCCAAAGCGATCCGTACTCTTCTCCGCATAGTTGGTATGAAAAACAACGCGCGTGTGAATCTCAAGATCAACGAACCGGAAGGAGGCAGTAGAAGCGGGAGCGATTCCGCAAACAGTATCGATCAGGCAATGGAGGACCTGAAATCCTAGGTTTCCCTTTCGGAATAAAAGGAAGAAATATCCGCCTTTGCACCATGTGGCGCGAGGGCGGTTTTTCGTTTAGCATCTGTTTATTTGTCTACCCTGCGCATTTTTGCTAGAGTACAAGAATTGATCAAACACAAAAATAAATGACATTCCATGTAATAACCTTGTTTCCCGAGAGTATCAGAGGGTATCTCAATGAGTCGATCCTTGGCCGCGCCGGAGAGGCAGGACTTGTCGATGTGCGTTTTTACAATCCGCGCGATTTCACCAAAAATAAGCATCGTAAGGTAGATGATCGGCCGTACGGCGGAGGTCCCGGGATGGTCATGCAAGCGGAACCGATTATTGCGGCGGTAGGCAAGGCGCGCGCGCGAAAGCGAAATGTGAAAATCGTCTTGTTCTCGCCGTCCGGGAAGCAATTCACCAATGCGTATGCCGACAAGCTTGCCAAGGAATATCGCGACATCGTCCTCATCTCCGGCCGTTATGAGGGTATTGATGCGCGTGTTAAAAAAATACTGCGCGCCGAAGAGGTTTCGATCGGACCATATGTGCTCACGGGTGGCGAAGCACCCGCGATGGTGGTGGTCGATGCCGTGTCGCGTCGCGTGCCGGGAGTTCTCGGAAAGAGCGAGTCCATCGAAGAGTACCGCGTTTCGGCAAGTGAAACTTACACGCGCCCTGATATATTTGTTCACAAAGGTAAAAAATACCGCGTGCCACGCGTTCTGCTTTCCGGCGACCATGTAAAAATAGAAGGATGGAAAAAAAAGCGAAAAGGGCAAGGAAGGCGGTAAACTTTCATATCAATAACCAAGCGCATTATCGTAAAATTCATATCACTGCTTGCGTGTCTCTTGGGTAACAGTTAATTCATGAGGGTGGCAGTGGAAACGCGGGGAATAACAACGGCATCGTTGATGGCGGGGTATGATTATCCACATATTGACAAAAAATATACAGGGAGTATACTTTCGTGCAATCCTCATAGATTGAGTTACTGTTGGAGTATTTTTTGATAGTGGGCTAGTTTCCAGAGCTATTTTGCGTACTTTGAGTATAAACTAGTTGTTACTTACCAGAATAGGGGTTTTTACCCTGTATCTTTTTTTGCATGAAAACAAAGAAATATTTCAGCAGGTATAAAGAGCCGATCGTGCAGTTTCCTGACTTTGTGGAGACGCAATTAAAATCCTATCGATTGCTTATTGACGAAGGGATCGGGGAGGTGTTTCGAGAGTTCTCTCCCGTCGTTGATTATTCGCAGAAAAAGTTCGATCTTGAGTTTGTAAGTTTTGAGCTCGGGAAGCCGAAGTACGATGAGTATTACGCGAAAGACAATAAGATCACTTATGAAGCGTCTCTTCGCGCGGTCGTCAGACTGAAGAACAAAACGCTCAATACGAGCAAAGAGCAAGAAATCTTCATGGCGGATTTTCCGATGATGACTCCTCATGGGACATTCATTATCAACGGTGTCGAACGTGTCATCGTTCCCCAACTCGCTCGTTCGTTTGGGGTTTCGTTCTCCGTGCAGGAACTTAAAGGAAAACGGTATTTTGGAGCAAAGATTATTCCGTCTCGTGGCGCGTGGGTCGAGCTTGAGTCCGAGCCGGATGGCGTGATCTATGTTCGGATCGATAAGAAGCGAAAATTTCCGGTCACTTTTTTGCTTCGTGTGCTTGGAATGAAAGATGACAAAGAGATCATCGCGGCGTTTGCCGATCCTGCCGCCCGCGCGCAGATAGAGGCGACGCTTGAAAAAGACACGGCAAAGACGGTAGAAAATTCGTATGTTGAGATCCATAAACGTTTGCGTGACGGCGAGCTTGTTACTCCCGACAACGCGAAAGGATTTATCGACTCGATTTTCAGCAAGGAACGGTATGATCTTTCCGAAGTCGGTCGTTTCAAATTCAACAAGCGGTTCGGAAGGAAATCTGACAAAAGCGTATTGACGAACGAGCGCACTATTTCTCGCGATGATGTCGTTGCCATCGTCGCGCATATCGCCAAGCTCAATATAACACCCGGGGCCGCTCCCGATGATATTGACCACCTCGGTTCGCGTCGGGTTCGTTCCGTCGGCGAGCTTCTTCATCAAAAACTGCGAGTTGGCATGTCGCAGATCAAACGAAATGTTCAGGATAGGATGTCGACCATTGAGTCGGACACGGTCCTGCCCATACAATTCATTAGTCCTCGACCGCTTCAGGCGCGCATCAAAGAATTTTTTGCCACCAACCAACTTTCGCAGTTCATGGGGCAGTACAATATATTGAACGAAATAGAGCACCTCCGAACACTCTCGGCGCTCGGACCGGGCGGTCTCACTCGTGAGCGCGCGGGGCTTGAGGTGCGCGATGTTCATTCATCGCACTATGGAAGACTGTGTCCCATCCATACCCCCGAAGGTCCGAACATCGGTCTTATCTTGCGATTCGCAACGTATGCTTGGGTCAATGATTTCGGGATCATTGAAACACCATACGTAAAAGTTGAAAAAGGAAAAATAACCGGAGAAGTTGTTTATCTTGACGCGCTTGAAGAGGAGCAATACATCATCGCTCACGCGGCGACACATTATGATGCGTCGGGGAATATTTCGGAGCCATATGTGGAAGCGAGATCAAAGACCAGTCCTCTTCTTGTTGGTCGTGACGAAGTCCAATTGATGGATGTTGCGCCCGGTCAGGCGTTTTCCATAGCAACATCCATGATCCCGTTCCTTGAACATAATGATGCCAACCGAGCACTCATGGGATCAAACATGCAGAAACAGGCGACACCGGCCATTCTCCCCCAAGCGCCGCTTGTCGCTACCGGCATGGAAGCAAAAGCGGCTCGTGATACGGGAAGGATCATCCTTGCTCCAGAAGATGGAACGATCGAAGCGGTTGACGCGAAAAAAGTCGTTCTTAAAGGGAACAAAGAAACAAGACATACCTATGATCTGGTGAATTACTCGCGCACGAACAGTTTTACCGCGCTCCATCAACGACCAGCGGTTTCTCTTGGACAGAAAGTAAAGAAAGGAGATCTACTCGTCGACACCTCGTCGTCTGACGGCGGACAGATCGCGCTCGGGCAAAATATGCTCGTCGCTTTCATGTCGTGGGGAGGGTCAAACTATGAAGACGCGATCATTCTCTCGGAAAAAGTGGTGAAAGACGGACGCTTCACGAGCATTTATATGGACGAGTTTACGGCCAATGTGAGAGACACGAAGCTTGGGCCGGAAATAACAACTCACGATATTCCGAATGTTGGCGAAGCGAAACTCAAAGATCTCGACGAAGATGGTATTGTGCGCATCGGCGCCGAAGTTCAGCCGGGAGATATTCTGGTTGGCAAGATTACTCCCAAGGGAGAAGCGGAACTTACTCCCGAGGAGCGTCTTCTCCGTTCGATCTTCGGAGAGAAAGCGCGTGATGTCAAGGACACATCACTGCGGATGCCGCACGGCAAACGCGGTCGTATTGTCGGCGTCAAGGTCTTTTCGCGTGATCGCGGAGACAATCTTGAGTCTGGGATTATAAAGAAGATTCATGTTGAAATCGCTCAACTTCGCAACGTTACGGTCGGCGACAAACTTGCGGGACGCCATGGGAACAAGGGTGTTGTTTCAACGGTTCTCGCGGAAGAAGATATGCCGTTCATGGAAGACGGAAGGCCGGTTGATGTTATCTTGACTCCTCTTGGCGTTCCGTCTCGTATGAATTTGGGACAGATACTTGAACTTCATCTTGGTCTTGCCGCGCATACGCTCGATTATCAAGCGATCGTTCCGGCGTTCATGGGGGCGACTGTTGAAGAAATCAAAGAAGAATTGGAAAAGGCTGGATTCAGCGCTGACGGGAAAATGAAACTTTTTGACGGTAGAACGGGTCAGACATTCGAACAAAATATAGCTGTTGGCTATATGTACATACTCAAATTGCATCACATGGTAGAAGACAAGATACATATGCGATCCATTGGACCATACTCGCTCATTACACAGCAACCGCTTGGAGGCAAGGCACAAGGAGGTGGTCAGCGTTTTGGCGAAATGGAAGTATGGGCGCTTGAAGGATACGGCGCGGCGCACATATTGCGCGAAATGCTCACCATAAAATCGGACGATATCGTAGGTCGGTCGCGTGCGTTCGATGCGATCGTTCAAGGTGAGAAAATACACGAGTCCAATACGCCGGAATCGTTCAATGTGCTTTTGTATAACCTGCGTGGTCTCTCGCTCGATGTTATTTTACAAAAACATGACGAAGATACTCGGACAAAATAATTGAATTTATAACGCTCAATCTTATGAAAACAACAAAAGGAAAAATCACCGATTTTGATTCGATTGTCCTCAAACTTGCTTCTCCCGAAAGGGTCAAAGAATGGTCATACGGAGAAGTGACCAAGCCGGAAACGATTAACTATCGAACCCAACGGAGCGAGCGCGGCGGACTCTTTGACGAGCGAATATTTGGACCGGAAAAGGACTACGAATGTTATTGCGGAAAATACAAAAGAATTCGGTATAAAGGTATTATTTGTGAAAAGTGCGGCGTCGAGGTTACTCGTTCAATCGTTCGAAGAGAGCGCATGGGACACATCGAGCTTGCGAGTCCTGTCGCACACATTTGGTTTTTGAGGGGTGTTCCGTCGAGAATAGGGCTTTTGCTTAACCTATCGGTTGCCGATATCGAAAAAGTCGTGTACTTTGCCGGTTATATCATCACTAACGTCAATGATACGGAGAAAACCAATATCTTGAAGCGTCTCGACAGCGAATATAAGGAAAAGGTAAAAGGAGTTAATGATGAGCGTTCAAAAGGGAAACTCAAGGAATTGCTCCTTACCGCAAAGAAGGAGGTGGGCGAGATCGAAGAGGGTAATGTCATTGACGAGGCGACTTATGGCAAGTATTCACTGAAATACGGAACTGCTTTTGAGGCGGGTATCGGCGCCGAGGCGATCTACAATATTTTTAGAGAGCTTGATTTGCATCGCTACAAGGAAATTCTTGAAGAAAGATTGGAAAAAGCAAAAACGGCTGAAAAGACAAAATTGAGAAAACGTTTGGGGTTGATAAAATCGCTTATTATCTCCGGTGTCATGCCCGAGTGGATGTTTCTTACCATGATTCCGGTGACGCCGCCGGCGCTTCGACCAATGGTGGCTCTTGAGGGCGGACGGCATGCGACCTCCGATGTCAACGATCTGTATCGACGAGTCATAAACCGTAATAACCGACTTAAAAAGTTAAAAGAAATAGGCGCACCGGAAGTGATCTTGCGCAATGAGAAAAGGATCTTGCAGGAAGCGGTCGACTCGCTTATCGATAATTCGATCCGGCGCATCCAAACGGCGGCGGTAAGTCAATCGCAAAAAAGAGCACTCAAGTCGATCGCCGACACTCTCAAAGGGAAACAAGGACTTTTCAGACAAAACCTTCTCGGCAAGCGCGTCGACTATTCGGGACGATCGGTTATCGTCGTCGGTCCCGATCTTAAGCTCAATCAGTGCGGGCTCCCTAAGCACATGGCGCTTGAACTTTTCCGCCCGTTCGTGATATCAAAAATACTTGAACGGGAACTCGCTTTCAATATACGGGGAGCGGGAAGGATTATCGACGACGGACACCCCGACGTATGGGCAATCCTCGAGGAGGTGATAAAGAATAAATTTGTTCTTTTAAACCGCGCTCCGACTCTTCACCGTTTGGGTATTCAAGCATTCAATCCAATCTTAATCGAAGGAAACGCGATTATGGTGCACCCGCTTGTTTGTCGCGCGTTCAACGCCGATTTTGACGGAGACCAGATGGCGGTGCATGTTCCGCTCTCCGATGAAGCGCAACAGGAAGCGCGTGACCTTATGGCATCCAATCAGAATCTTTTGGGACCGGGAAACGGAGATCCGATCGTCAATCCGGAACTTGATATCGTACTCGGTTGTTACTGGATGACGAAAGTGATTGACGGCGAAGTTGGCGAGGGGAAAGTATTTCCCAATCCCAATAGCGCCATTATGGCATATGACTTTGGACTGGTCGGATTCCGATCAAAGATCAAGGTGATGCCGACCGATAGTCCGAAATATGGCGCGTACGAAAGCAAACTTTTTGAAACCTCCGTCGGAAGACTTCTTTTCAATAGCGTTTTACCGAGCGACTTTGCCTATATCAACAAAGAGGTGAACAAACGAGGACTTGGAGAGATCGTTGAAGATATCATTGAACGCTATGGCATGGAGGGAACACCAAAAATACTCGATAAGATAAAAGCGTTCGGTTATAAATATGTTACTCAGTCGGGGATCACTTGGGGTATTGACGAGGTTCAGGTTCCTGCGGAGAAGAAAGGGATCATCGAAGGGGCGCGAAAGAAGATTGCGGTGATACAAGATCAATACGATGAAGGATTGCTCGCAAATGAAGAACGCTTCAGAAAGGTCATTTCAGTTTGGCAGGAAACACGCGACTTGATAGAGCGCGTCATCCCGGGAACGCTTGCCAAAGACGGGCCGGTGAGCGACATGCTTCATTCTGGCGCGCGCGGATCGATCTCGCAGATTGTCCAGATGGCCGGAATGAAAGGACTTATCGTCAATACGGCGGGAAGAACGATTGATTTTCCGATTATTCCGTCGGCAAAAGAAGGTCTTTCTCCGATAGAATATTTCGTTACGACACATGGTTCGAGAAAAGGTCTTGCCGACACCGCCCTCAAGACCGCAAAGGCAGGATATCTTACCAGGCGTTTGGTTGATGTCGCACAGGACGCGATCATTACTGAGGAAGACTGCGGAGAAAAAGAAGGAAAGCGTGTCACGAAGCAAAATCTTGCCGGATTCGAAACGCCGATTTCAAAGAATTTGCGCGGAAGAATTTTGGCGAAAGACGTTGTTGGCGTCGATGGAAAAGTTTTGTTTAAAAAAGGAGCGATTGTTTCAAAAAAGGACGCGATCAAGGCGGAAGAGGCTGGTGTTACCGAAGCGTTCGTCCGTTCTCCGCTTACCTGTAAAACTTTGTACGGTGTTTGCCAGAAATGTTACGGTGTCGATCCCGGAAGAAACAAACTTGTTAAACTTGGAGAAGCGGTCGGTATTGTCGCGGCGCAGGCGATTGGAGAACCGGGCACTCAGTTGACCATGAGAACGTTTCATGCTGGAGGCATCGCGTCCGTCGGAGGAGACATTACGCAGGGTCTTCCTCGCGTTGAGGAGATATTCGAACGCAAAATCCCCAAGAGCGCGGCAGTCATCAATGTTTCCGATGGCGAGGTCATCGAGGTTGAAAATTCAATGGATGGCAAAAAAATCATTGTCCTTGCTGATCCGGCAACAAAAACAAAAGGAAAGGAGCGCGTGGAATACATCGTTCCTCTCAAAAGGATGTCGCGCGTCAAGGTTGGCGATACGGTGAAGAAAGGCGACATTCTAACCGACGGTTCGGCTGATATTTCAGAACTCTTCAAATATAGCACGAAAGACGCGACCCAAGATTATATTCTTAACGAAGTGAATCGCATATATGAACTGCAGGGAGCATCGATCTGTAAAAAACATATTGAAGTCATTGTCCGACAAATGTTCGCTCGCGTCAGAATAAAAGAAGCGGGGGATACGAAATTCATTATCGGGTCCGTTGTCGACAAATCGGTATTCAATGCTGAAAATGAAAAAGTAAAAGCGGGAGGAGGAGAAGTGGCGACCGCGATCTCGATTGTACTCGGGATTTCCGACGTCGCGCTCACCACCAAAAGCTGGCTTTCCGCCGCTTCATTCGAAAACACCACCCGCGTACTCATCGAAACTGCCATTCGCGGAACCGAAGATCAACTCCGAGGCCTCAAAGAGAATGTCATATTAGGCAGACTCATTCCGGTAGGCACAGGGGCCCGGATAAAAGAGAAGGTGGCAAGTGACAGAGAAAAAGATAGCGCTCCTGTGGAATGAGCGATGCCTTGCAGTGTTCGGGCGAGAGAATAGCATGAGTAGTTATCTGATATGCACGCTTGGCGTGCGTGCGCGGTCGGTAACGCGCAAACTTTTCGTTCATGTCTTCTACAGTGGAACAAATAAAATCACGTCTTGATGTCGTCGAAGTCATCGGCACATATGTCAAGCTTGAGAGCGCCGGCACAAACCTAAAAGCGCGCTGCCCGTTCCATAGCGAAAAGACACCCTCATTCTTTGTGTCGCCTTCACGGCAATCATTCCACTGTTTCGGATGCGGCAAAGGTGGAGACATTGTCAGTTTTGTAGAAGAGATAGAAGGAACCGACTTCGCCGGCGCGCTCAAGACACTCGCCGACCGGGCTGGTATCAAAATAACAACCTTCGATCGAAAAAAAGCTACGGAAGCTGAATTGCAGTTCAACATTCTCGAGAAGGCGACGCAATTTTTTGAAGCGCGTCTCAAAGAAGAACAAGAAGCCATTGATTACTTAAAGAAACGCGGGCTTTCGGGGAAAACCGCGAAAGAGTTTCGAGTCGGATACGCGCGCGATTCATGGAACTCGCTTCATGCGTTTCTGCGAGGAGAGAAATTCTCTGATGCGCAGATGGAGAAAGTCGGACTCGTCGTACGAGGTGACAAGGGATACTACGATCGGTTCCGCGGCAGGATCATGTTTCCTATCGCGGACATTTCGGGCAGAGTAATCGGTTTCTCCGGAAGATTGTTCGGCGGAGAAGAAGAGAATCGGGGCGCTAAGTATGTTAACACACCGGCGACCGATCTCTACGACAAGTCGCGAGTGCTCTATGGATTCGATAAAGCGCGTTTGGAGATCAAGCGTGAAGACGCATGTATTCTTGTAGAAGGTCAGATGGATCTCCTTATGTCTCATCAAGCGGGAGCAAAGAACACCGTCGCGGTGTCAGGGACAGCTCTTACTGAAGGGCACTTGAAGATTATCAAGCGATTTACCGACAATCTTGTTTTTGCGTTCGATCCTGATGCGGCGGGTATCAAGGCGTCCGCGCGGGGGATTAACAGCGCGCTTTCGCTCGGTATGGACGTACATATCGTAACTTTGCCGGACGGACGCGACCCGGCCGAGCTCATCCTCGATGATTCTGCGCGCTGGAAAGAGCTTGTCGGTTCCGCGAAGCACGTCATTGACTACTATCTCGAACTTTTGAGCTCGCAAGGGCACGATAAACGCACGCTTGGTCTCAATATCAGTGAAACGGTATTGCCCTACATCGCCGCCCTTTCCGGAAAAATGCGGCAAGCATATTTCGTTTCTGAGGTTGCGCGAATGTTGCAAATGACCTCCGAGGATCCGATATGGGAAGAACTTAAAAAGAAAGAATCAATAATCCGCGCCACCGGAGCGAAAAATAAAAATAATGAGCAGGATAAAAAAGCGCGAGAGCAAGAGATACTCGCGACGATCACCACCCGTAAAGAGCTCGTTGAACGAAAGATCATCGGGATCATACTCTGGCAGGATGAGATGAAAAAACCGTCGATTGACGTTAAATATCTGCGAACCGAATACGCCATCATCCTCGGCGCAAAAGACATCTCGCATATCGCCAGTATCGCCGAAACAGAGCAAAAAGAACGTATATTCGAAGCAGAGGCATATTATGATGGCACCGAAGATATGGAAGCCGAAGTAAGAGAACTTCTTCACTATTTCCGCGAAGAGGTGTTAAAAGAAGAATTTTCAAAAACGATGATGGATCTTAAAAAAGCTGAGCACGAAAACGACAAAGAGCGGTCGATCGCTTTGCTCGCGAAGTGTCAAGATATTTCGAAGAAGATCAACGCGTTGAAGTAGTGTCGTGGAGAGAATTATCAATATCATATAATATAACCTTCACTTTTTCATTGTATGGCAACCAAGGCAAAAATAAAGCAATCAAGCGCGGTAAAAAAGACAATGCTTAAAAAGAAACCAGCTCGCGCTCGCAGTGTGTCGAAACTTCATGTGAAGACCGCCCCGCGAAAGAGCGCGTCTACGACAAAACGCAAAACTACCTCTCCACTAAGGAATGGCACGGTAAGCGCGCGAGCAGTTTCCGCAAAAAAGAAAACTCCCGTTGCGAAGAAAAAAGTGATTAAGTCAGAGAAAGCGAAGCTAGTTCCCGCGAAGGAAGCACCCCGCAAAAAAGCGCCCCGCGGCCATGACGATTTTGAAAAAAATTCCAAAGTGCTCATTGAAAAGGGGCGCTCACGCGGATTCATTACTTATGACGAGATGCTTAAGCATTTTCCGAAGATCGAGGAGAATATCACTTTCCTCGATGTTCTCTATGAAAGATTCTCCGATGCCGGTATTGACATCCTCGATAGCGGCGGACTTTTGGATGCCGCGGATGAAGAAGTTTTGGGGAAGAAATACACCTATGGTGGTCGCGATTCTTCATATGATTCGATCCAGATGTATCTGCGCGAAATTGGGCAGTATCCGCTTTTGACGGCGCAGGAAGAGCGTGAGTTTGCACAACGAATCGAGGCGGGCGATGAAGAGGCGCGCAATCTCCTTGCTCGCGCAAACTTGCGGCTTGTTGTTTCAATAGCGAAAAAATATGTCGGCCGAAGTCCTGACCTGACACTCCTTGACCTTATTCAGGAAGGGAACCTGGGGCTTTTTAAGGCGGTTGATAAGTTTGAATGGACGAAAGGATTTAAGTTCTCAACGTACGCAACATGGTGGATTCGGCAGGCGATCACGCGTGCGCTTGCCGACCAATCGCGCACGATTCGTATCCCAGTTCACATGGTGGAGACGATCGCGAAATACAAGCAGGTGTTCCGTCGGCTCTCGCAGGACCTTGGCCGCGAACCGCTTCCCGAAGAGATCGCGACTGAAATGGGAGTTGATGTCGAGAAGATCCACACGATCACGAAGATTGATCACGGTACGGTTTCTCTCGAGAAGCCGATCGGTGATGACGAGGACAAATCAACTCTCGGAGAATTTATCGCTGACGATAAAATACTCTCACCCGATCAGGATTCGGCTCGACGAATATTGACCGACCAGATCAAGGATATTTTGAACGACCTCTCGCTCAAAGAGCGCAAAATATTGGAGCTTCGCCACGGACTCATTGACGGTGTGATGCACACCCTTGAGGAAGTAGGAAAAGAGTTCGGAGTCACCCGTGAACGCATCCGCCAGATCGAAGCAAAGGCACTCGAAAAAATCCGCCATCATGACAAAGTGCGCCGTTTGCGGAATTATTAATATATCCTGCAAAATTTGGTCGTTACTGTGCCCAGCGCTCTTTGAGGTTCATCCTCCAAGCGATCAACAATGATCAACCCGATGTTAAAGAAAAGATAAAGAGATGTTTTAGAAAATATATAGCACCTTCCTTGCGGGTGGGATTTTCGGCTATCTGGCGTATCGGGTGCTTACGGTAAATGATGATCTGACTGATGAGCAGGTGTCTCAACAGAGGATTGATCTTAAATATCAAATAGTACTTTGTTGTTCACTGTAAAATGCATTGGCATTCCTGATATGGGTCATTAACCACTAACCAACACTATCTCATTCCACTTGGGAGTCCGACTCCCAAGTGGAATGAGATAGACATATCGCATTCAATAGTGTAAGTTAATGTAACATTGAAGTGAATATGTCAATGGACACAAAGCACAATAAAGAACTTACTCCGAGCATGTTGAAGGGGCTTTCTCGCGAGCTTGTTGAGTATATTTCCGAGCACAAGGGCGAGCCGGAGTGGATGCGCGAGAAACGATTCGCGGCCTTTGATTTGTACCAAAAGACGCCGCTTCCGAAATTCGGCCCCGACCTCTCCGGTCTTGATCTGCCAAATCTCTGCTACTATGCCGACCCGGGTGTTGCCGAATCAGACGACTGGAAGGAATTGCCCAAAGATGTGATAGAAACATTCGAGAAGCTTGGCATCCCGAAAGCTGAGCGCGATTATCTCGGCGGTGTTGGCGCGCAGTATGATTCCGGCGTCGTGTACCATCGCCTCAAAAAGTCACTTGCCGACAAAGGGGTAATCTTCGAGAACATGGATACAGCACTCAAGAAACACCCCGAGCTTGTCAAAAAATATTTTATGTCGGAATGTGTCCCCGCGGGCGACCACAAGTTCACGATGCTCCACGGCGCGGTGTGGAGCGGGGGAACGTTCATCTATGTTCCGAAGGGTGTGCACGTTGAGATGCCGCTTCAGGCGTATTTCCGCATGAACCGTCCGAGCTCAGGGCAGTTCGAGCACACGCTTATCATCGCCGACGAAGGGTCGAGCGTGGACTATATCGAAGGATGTTCGGCGCCGCGTTACAACGCATCGTCTTTGCATGCCGGGTGCGTCGAGCTCTTTGTGCTTCCGGGTGCGCGGATGAAATACTCAAGCATTGAGAATTGGTCGGCCAACACCTACAATTTGAACACCAAGCGCGCGCTTGTCTATGAGCACGGTTCGATCGAATGGCTCAACGGCAACATGGGATCGGCGGTGACCATGCTGTATCCGTCGTCCATTCTTCTTGGCGACAGTGCTCGCACTGAGAGCACGGGAATCGTGTTCGCCGGAGCGGGGCAGATACAGGATGTCGGCGCGAAAGCCGACCACCGCGCGCCCAACACCACCTCGATCATTCGTTCGAAGTCCGTTTCAAAAGATGGCGGGATTGCGGAATATCGGGGAATGGTGAAGATTGCGGCGAACGCCGAGAACGCGGTGTCATCCGTTGTGTGCGATTCGCTCATTCTCGACAACAAGTCACAATCAAATACCTATCCGGCGGTCAAGACACACAATGACAAAGTGAGCGTCGCTCACGAAGCACGCGTCGGTCGTATCGGCGAGAAAGAAATTTTCTATCTCAAAAGCAGAGGATACACCGAAGAGGAGGCGATCAAGCTTATTGTGTCTGGATTCGTCGGTCCCGTCATAAAAGCGCTTCCGCTCGAGTACGCGCTCGAGCTCAATAAGCTCATCGAGTTTGAGCTCGAAAAATAAAATCATTCCATGAGCGTAGTGTTTGATACGAAAAAAATAAAAAAGGATTTTCCGATATTCGAGAATAACCCCGAACTTGTCTACCTCGATAACGCGGCGACCTCGCAAACGCCGCGGCAAGTACTTGCGGCGATGGAAAAATACTACACGTGCTATCGCTCCAATATTCATCGCGGTGGATACGGCATTGCCGAGATGGCAACCGAGCGCTTTGAAAACGCACGGCAGACTCTCGCGAACTTTATTGGCGCGCAAGCGAGTGAAGTGGTGTTCACGAGCGGCTCGACCGCGGGAATGAATATGCTTGTTGCCGGTCTTGCCGAGTATCTTGATATCGGTAGTGGTGACACGATCGTCTCCACCATGATGGAGCATCACAGTTCATACCTGCCGCTTTGGAATCTCGCTCGCAAGAATGGTGCGAAACTGGTGCGTATCGGCGTTATGAAAGACTTTGGGCTTGACTATGAGGAGGCGAAGCGTGTTATCACGGATGGTGTCAAGATTGTGTCGATCGTGCTCGTGAGCAATGTACTCGGTACAATCAACGACGTACGGTTGATCGCCGATCTCGCGCATCGGGTTGGTGCGATCATGATCGTTGATGCTACCGAAGCGGTCGGGCATATTCCGGTCAATGTGCGCGAACTCGCTTGCGATTTTTTGGTATTTTCCGGTCACAAGATGTGCGGGCCGACCGGCATCGGCGTGCTTTATGGTAAGCGTGATCTCTTGGCGAAACTTGAACCGAACATCATGGGCGGCGGGATTGTCGAGTCGGTTGGAGAGAGCGATGTCGTGTGGCGCGAGCCGCCCCAGCGATTTGAGCCGGGTACGCAGAATATCGCAGGCGCGATCGGACTTGCCGCCGCCGCGGAGTATCTCACCGCGATTGGGGTCGAGAGTATCCATGAATATGTTCGCGGACTTCTTTTATACGCTGTGGAAGAAATTGAGAGAGTATTGGGCGTTACAATCGTTGGGAAGCGAAATCCGCGCGAGAACGGGGGCATCATCGCGTTCTCGGTTGACGACATTCATCCGCATGATATTGCCGAGATTGTGGGGCGAAACGGCATCGCCTTGCGTGCTGGATATCACTGCGCCGAACCGCTCGTGAAAAGTCTTTCTCTGCCGGCGGTTACTCGCGCGAGTCTTTATCTCTATAATGATAAAACCGACCTTGACATACTCACGGCCTCCGTTCGTGAAGCAGTTAATTTTTTTTCAAAACGATAATATGGAAGAGGAACTCTACAAAGAAAATATCTTGGATCACTACCATAACCCGCGACATTACGGGGCGCTTGTCGATTTTGATTTGAAAGGTAAAAAGCGCAATACGACCTGCGGTGACGAATTGACGCTCTATCTCAAACTCAATGACAATGGCGTGATTGCCGACGTGGGATTCGAAGGGGAGGGGTGCGCGCTCTCACGCGCCGCCGCATCGCTCCTTGTGGAAAAGATATCCGGGGCGAACATCGGGGATGTGCGACTCCTTACGCCGGGCGATGTTTACACACTGCTCGGGTGGAAAGTCGGTCCTTCGCGGAGCGCGTGCGTTCTGCTTGGTTATGGGGCGCTTGAACGCATATTGAAAGAAAAATATGGCAACGCTTGAAATAAAAAATATCGAAGTGTCGGCGGAAGGGAAGACCGTGGTCAAAGACGTGTCGCTCTCGCTTGCTTCCGGTGAGGCGCACATTATTATGGGGCGCAACGGATCGGGCAAGTCGAGTCTCTTGAACGCGATCATGGGGCACCCGGGCTATTCCGTGAAGCGCGGAACGATCACGCTCGACGGCGATGATATTCTTACTTTGCCGACCGAGGAGAAAGCGCGTCGAGGCATTTTTCTTTCCCTGCAACACGCGCCGGAGATCGATGGCGTCGGTGTCGCACATTTTTTACATACGACCTATGAGGCGTTTACGGGGACAAAGGTGCCAGCGATGGAATTCCATCGTGGTCTCAAAGAGAAAGCCGTGCAGTTTGGCGCTGAAGGGCTTCTCGCGCGCGAGGTCAATGTTGGGTTTTCGGGGGGAGAGAAGAAGTTGCTCGAGGCACTCCTCCTTTCTCTTGTGATGCCCAAATTCGCGTTCCTTGATGAGATTGACTCGGGGGTGGATATTGATGCGCAGAAGCGTGTTTTTGCGGCTTTGCGTGTTCTTCGGAGCGGAGAAAAGACCTGTTTCGTGCTTGTTTCTCATTCCGTGCATATTCTCGATCATATCGATCCCGATCGGGTGTATGTCATGGCCGGAGGAGAAATAATTGAGTCGGGCGGAAGCGATCTTATTGCCAAGATTCGTACCAATGGGTTTGACCGCGTAACCGCGAAGTAACTAAAAATATTATGAACATTCAAGAACAAAACGTTATCGAAAAATTAAAAACAGTAAAAGATCCGGAGCTCGGGATTGATATCTACACGCTTGGTCTTATCTATGAGATTAAAACTGACGACGGTGTCGAAGTCGTTATGACGCTCACGTCACCCCTCTGTCCTTTCGGCGGAGAGATCATTGAGTCGGTTGAGGAAGCACTTGCGCCACTTGCGCCGGAGAATGTCCGTGTCGAGATCACGTTCGAGCCGCCGTGGAAGCCGAGTGCCGAACTGCGAAATATTTTGGGGCTATGAATATCACCACCGCCGAATTCGTCAAAGGGATCATTGGCACCGATCCGATCTTGGAGGGGCGTATTCCTCACGTCGCCTTTGTCGGCCGCTCGAACGCGGGCAAGTCGAGCGTCATCAATACTCTTACCGGCAGAAAAACTTTGGTAAAAGCGAGTACAACGCCGGGAAAAACGCAAGAGATCAATTTTTTTCTCGTGAACGGCGAGCGATATTTTGTCGATCTGCCCGGATATGGGTTCGCGAAGATACCGGAAAAGAAGCGTGAAAAATTGCGCAAGATGATGATCTGGTACTTGGTTGACGCGGGAGTGAAACCCGCCGCGGTGGCGCTTATCGTTGATGCGAATGTCGGCGTAACTCCGCTTGATCGCGACATGCTCGATATTTTGCGTGAGAATCACCACCGTGTTATACTGGTGGCAAACAAAATCGACAAAGCAAAACAAAGTGTCCGTTATCGATTAAAAAAAGAACTGTCCATCACGGCCGGCATTCCCGATTACGACATTGTGCCGTTTTCCGCAAAAACGGGAGAGGGGAGAGATATGTTGCTTCGTCTTATCTTATCTTGAATTACGAAATAGCAAAAAAGCATGAACAAAAAAGTTGTAATTTCATTCGTCGCGGTCGTCATGGTTGTTATGGCGGCATGGATGTTTATGGACTATAAAAATGGAGCACTTTATGACGGGACATCAGAACTATCCGATGAGGAACTTTTAAGTTATGCTCAAGCGCGATTTAGTAAAGAAAAAATGTGGGGAAAGAGGATGATCATCGGCTCCCATCACGGAATTCCTGTACGAGTTGTTTTTCCTTGCTCCGATGTTTGTCCCGATTACACGATAAGAATCATACGATACGACATCGACCTCGATAAGTGCAAAGAAGCCGGCGGCATCATAAAGGCAATTCTTGTTCCTCGCGGGATTGCCGCGATACAGCTCTCGTTTTGTTTTCCCAAGGTTATTGTTTTAAGTGATATATATGAATTTACCGATGTCTTGAATCCTCCATCAGCAGAAGAATTGCAGTATCTGTGACAAACGAAAAAATCCTCAAAAAAGCTCCTGAATTTGAATTATCGGACCACAATGGCGTGATTCACCGACTTTCCGATTATCGCGGGAAAATGGTTTTGCTTTATTTTTACCCGAAAGACATGACGCCGGGATGCATGGTCGAGGCGATTGAATTTCAAAAAGTGGGTAAGGAATTGGAAAAACTCGGAGTGCGGTTGCTCGGGGTGAGCGCCGACAGTGCCGTCTCGCATCAAAAATTCTGCAAAAAGAATTCGCTCGATTTCCCGCTTTTGGTGGATGAAGACAGAAAAATCGCCGATCGTTACGGCGTGCTGGTGGAGAAGTCAATGTTCGGGAAAAAATATATGGGTGTTAGGCGCGATTCATTTCTCATCGGGAAAGACGGCACGATCCTCAAGCATTACAAAAAAGTGAAACCTGCGACACATCCGGGCGATGTACTTGCTGATGTGAAAGATTTTGCTAGTGAGTTTTAATATAGCGGATAAAGGATATCGTCGCAGTCGTAATCGTTTATCGCCGAGCCATTTTGTCCCGGTGAGTAAACCACGACAATCGACGGCACACCCGGATTGCTTCCCGCTATCGGGCAATCCTCTCGCACGTCAGTGATTGGGTCAGCGTGATAATCCGGATCAAACACATATGAATTTCCCCACGGGTCAATCGGCGTATCCATATAAGGACCTTTCCACGCGGCGACATCAGTTGCCGTCCATTCGCATCCGCCGCCGTTGTCTTGAACTGCCGGTATTTGTTTTATGCGGCCTGCGCGCCATCAAGCGCGACTTCAGGATTGGCGCCTGTGGCGGGAGGACATCCATTTGGTCATTTCGCGGTGTCGTCCTCGAGCAGAGCAATCGCGCTTCGTGCTTGCCGCAATTCCGCCTTCGCTTTCGCGATTCTCGCTTTTTCTCTGGAGAGATTGATATTGCTGAGTACAACCGATGCCAAGATCCCAACGATCGCTATGACCACCAAGAGCTCAATCAACGTGAAGCCGTTTTGCACCTTTTCTCTGATCATGGTTTCTGTTATTGTATCATGTTCTCCATAAGGTAACTATTAACGAAAGAAGGTGGAGAGTGGATTTTTATGAGATTTTGGTATATAATGAATGTCATTAAAAACTTATCCACGATATTTTATTATGGAAAATGAAAGAACCAGCACGGGCACTACTTTTCTTGTTCCTTTGGCTATTGTCATAGCGGGCGCCTTTGTCGCCGGAGCAATATGGTATTCTTCCGCCACGAACGCGCCGACTGGCAATAATCAGGCAAATGCCGTGGCGAACAATGCACAACCCGTCACCACTGGGCTGACACAACAGCCATCGATTACAAACGTAACCCCGATCACCGCGGAGGATCATGTCATTGGGAATCCGAATGCCCCAGTCAAGATCGTCGAATATTCCGATATTGAATGTCCTTATTGCAAGGTGTTCCATAACACAATGAACCGGATAATGGATGTATATGGGAAAGACGGCAAGGTGGCATGGGTGTATCGCCACTTCCCGATACAGAATTTGCACTCAAAAGCGGTTGCGGAAGCGGTCGCCACCGAATGTGTCGCGACGCTTGCCGGCGAAGACGCATTTTGGCGATATCTTGATAATATCTTTGAAGTTACGCCGTCGAACAATGGTCTCGACCTCGCGCTTCTTCCGGGCATGGCGGAAGATGTGGGGATTAGTCGACAACAATTTGACGGCTGTATTTCCAATGCCGACATTTATCAAAACAAGATAAGTAATAGCATACAGAACGCTGTTCTCTCCGGGGCTCGCGGTACGCCGTATAGCGTGATCCTGTCTTCCGACGGTACCCCGAAAAGCGCGATTGATGGCGCGGAAACATTTGAGATGGTTCAAGCGAAGATCGAAGCGATTCTCAACGCGGAATAGGACCTCCCGCAATTATTTTCCATAGTGTGTTTATGCTGATAAAAAAATATATTATGACTTTGAGTGTCCCGCGAAAATCACTCATCGGAATCGTGATCGTCATTATCGCTGTTGCCGCGTTCCTCGTCTTTCGTTCAAGCCGCACGGGGACGGCGTACGACCTCGAGGTTGCGAAGAAGAGTGATTTTGTTCTTGACGTGAGTGTTACCGGACGCGTGAAACCGTCCAGCGACGTTTCTCTCGGCTTTGAAAAGGGCGGTAGAGCTACGAATGTGCATGTGCATGTCGGCGATCGAGTAATTGCGGGGCAATCACTTGTTAGCATTGATTCATCGGAACTTGTGGCGGCGCTCGGTCAAGCCACAGCGGCATCTCAAGAAGAAATGGCCCGCCTCGACAAGCTTACTAGAGGCGCGCGTCTCGAAGAAATCGGCGTTGCGGAGGCGAAGGTTCAGAGTGCGCGCGTTGCTCGTGAGGCCGCAAAAACAGATGTTGCGAACAAGTTGCGTGACGCATACGCGAAAGCGGACGACGCGGTACGCAATAATGTCGACCAATTATTTGACAACGCCAAGAGCTCGGAGCCAAAGTTCAAATACGCCGTTGATTACTCGATCAAGGTTGACGTTGAGTGGAGAAGGTTTGTCATCGAGGGGATGTTTGCGTCATGGGGTGCTTTGATCGATTCCATCTCGACCGACAGCGCTCTTTTCGATTTTACCACCGCATCCCAGCGTGATCTTGAGCAAGTCAGAGATTTTCTTGATACGGTTGCGCTTGCGACGAACGGTCTCACCGCGAATGCCTCCTTATCCCAAGCGGCCATTGATGGCTATAAATCCGACGTGTCGATGGCACGGACGAATATCAACGCCGCCATTGTCAATCTTTCATCAGCCGAAGAAAAACTTTTATCGACTGAGTCAAACCTCTCTCTTTCTCTCAACGAGTTGACTCTAACACAAGCTCCTGCCACGGCGGAAGACCGGGCCGCGCAGGATGCGCGGGTACGATCTGCGCAAGCAAATATGGAAAATATCAAAGCGCAGATAGCGAAGACCATCCTTCGATCTCCTATGGATGGTATCGTGACTGCGCAAGACGCGAAACAGGGCGAGATTATTCCTGTCGGTACGCCGGTTGTTTCGATTATTTCGGATAAAAGATTCAAAATTGAAGCTCATATTCCCGAAGTTGATGTTATCAATGTTTCTACGGGAGACCACGCGGATGTCGCTCTTGACGCGTACAACGGCGTTGTCTTTGGCGCGACTATTGTTTCAGTCGATCCTGCTGAAGTGATTATTCAAGGTGTTCCGACCTATAAGGCAATCCTGGAGTTTGATGACAATGACGGGCGTATATGGTCGGGGATGACGGCAAATATTGATATTATCGTGGACCGGCGCGAGGGGGTGATATCGGTTCCCGCACGTGCCATATTTTCGCACAGTGATGGGAAAGCGGTACGGATCATGCGAGATAACGGTATTGTTGACACTGTGCCGGTCAAGACCGGGAAACTCGATTCCCATGGCAGAGTCGAGATTATAACCGGTGTCGAAGAAGGCGACCATGTGATCATCACTCCGACCAGCCGGTAGTGTCTAATCTCTTATGGCGCTCATCGAAGCACAAAACGTAGGGAAAATATACCACACCGGAAAGGTTGAAACTCAGGCGTTGCGGGAAGCGTCGTTTACAATCAATGCGGGAGAGTTTGTTTCGATTATGGGCCCTTCCGGTTCAGGGAAATCGACACTGCTTCATGTGCTTGGTTTTTTGGACAGGAACACGGAAGGAATGTACCGGTTCGACGGGAAAACAATAGATGACTATTCTTCGAACGAGCTCGCGCGAGTGCGGAACAAGCGAATGGGGTTTGTCTTTCAATCGTTCAATCTTCTGGCAAAAGCGACCGTGATTGAAAATGTCAAACTTCCACTTTTGTATTCCGATGTTCACGAAAAACTTTGGGACGAGATGGCTCGCCACGCGGTTGATTCAGTCGGGCTTTCTCACCGAATCGGATATCATTCATCGGACCTATCTGGCGGGGAGAAACAGCGCGTTGCCATCGCGCGCGCGCTGGTCAACAACCCGGCGGTCGTTTTCGCCGATGAACCGACTGGTAATCTTGATTCAAAATCCGGCGCGCAGGTAATGGGTATCATTGAAAACTTGCACCACCAAGGGAAAACGATAATTCTTATTACGCACGAGACATACACTGCTGAATACGCACAGCGAATAATTACACTTGCCGATGGACGTATCGAGAATGATCGGAAAGTAAGAGAAGATACAAAAAGTATCAATCGCCATTTTGTCAAATAATATGAAACTGCGCTATCTTTTCACAACCGCCGGAACATCCGTTTGGACGCACCGAACTCGTTCACTGCTCACTATCCTTGGGATAGTCATTGGAGTCGCTTCGATCATGCTGATCGTTTCGATCGGGAAAGGCGCTGAAAAATTGATCCTTGATCAGATAGGGGGGATGGGTGCCGACACGATCGTCGTTCGTCCCGGGAAAGAACCAACCGGTCCGTCCGATTTTGCCGACACGCTTTTTGCCGATTCGCTCAAAGACGCCGATGTCGCGGCGCTCAAAAAGAAAAGCAATGTTCCCGATCTGGTTGAAATCGTTCCGGCGGTCATCGTGTCCGGAACCGCTTCCTATCGCGGTGAAACCTATCGTCCGACAACATTCGGATGGTCGGTGGAGCTCTTAAGCAGGATGTTCAAAGTCTATCCCGTCGAGGGAATTCTTTTTGGCGAAGATGAGATTCGCGCGAACGCCAATGTCGCGGTTATTGGCGCGAAAGTGAAAGAAGAACTTTTTGGTATCGAGTCCGCCGTCGGGAAAAACGTTAGAATCAAGGATAAAAATTTTAGAATTGTCGGTGTTTTTGAATCGCACGGGCAAGCGGCATTCCTTAATGTTGATGAAACGATCGTGATTCCATACACGACCGCGCAAAAATATTTACTCGGTATCACCTATTATCACGAGATCATGATGCGTGCGGAGAGTCCCGACGTGGTGGCGCAAACGGTCCGTGACATAGAAGCAACACTTCGCACTTCGCACAAAATTCCTGATTCCGGCGAGAACGATTTTTTCATCGAAACACAACAAGGTCTGGTTGACCAAATCAGTACGATCATTGGTGTTTTGACCGCGTTCCTTTCGTCGGTCGTCGCCATCTCTCTTGTGGTCGGCGGGATCGGTGTTATGAACATTATGTTAGTATCCGTGACCGAGCGTACTCGCGAGATCGGTTTGCGAAAAGCGCTTGGTGCGACAAATCGCGACATTCTCTCGCAATTTTTGGTCGAGTCGGTCCTTTTGACGCTCTCCGGCGGACTGATTGGTATTCTCGGCGGTGTGCTGCTTTCTTTGGCGGCGTCTCTTGTACTCTCTATCACGGTAGGGACTTCATGGGGTTTCACACTTCCGCTTTCCGCCGCACTTCTTGCGATTGGGGTTTCCGTGGCGGTCGGACTTGTGTTCGGTATTTATCCGGCGCGACAGGCATCGCAGAAGAGCCCTATCGAGGCTCTGCGGTATGAATAGGAGTAGATTTCTTGCAAAAAGGCGGGCAACGAAGTTTTATCTCCATTGCCCGCGTCCGCGCTAGTCGGTGAGAACGTACGTTCTCCCACCAACCTCGATGTCTTGTATCCACGCTATCGCCGCGTGGTTTTTCGTTTCCGGGAATATCTTGCAGGAAACGAAAACTCTGCCTCCCGAGCGCACAATACTCACCAATCGGGCGACAGCGAACTTCAGGGCTTTCTGGTGTCCGTTCCAGTTGCCGTACACCAGGGGGCGTCGCATCATCTTAACCTCATCAGGCGACAGCAACCTTGCTATCGTTCCGATATTTGTTCGGATGGAACTCTGCACATCCGGATCAATGGCGCTGAGGTAGCGCGCGTCGCAGATCAGACGTGCGATCTCCGCCTTGACCGTTTCGTGTACTACATAAAACGCATCACGGATCACCACGCCATCCCTGATACGCACGGCGATGAGGCAGAGTTTTTTGCCGTTAATATCCTCGGCGACCTCTCCGATCACCGCCTCAACTTCGCCCGCGTAGGTGATCTCGACGATGTCGTCGGCGGAATACGCTCGCGTCTCCACACATAAGGCGAAGACGATGAGCGCTCCGCATGCAAAAATCTTCTTATGCGAGCTCATTTCGTTTCTCCTTATGATGAGGTTAGATGAGGGAAAAAATTTTCTGCTTATATTATTGTTGTAATGATGATTTCTGTCAAGTACTATAGGCAAAGAGAAAGCCCCGCACCGGTGTCCTATCGGACAACACGATGCGGGGCTTTGAAACTTACGCGAACAGCGTCCGTACCACTCGGCACGGAAGCCGGGTGCTTTGTCGGCACTCCGCCGACTTTGCGATCTCCTGCAACTTGATAAAGCAGGACATCGCAACCGCCACCACCGCTCCCCCCACCACGATCGTCATGATGTTTTCCATGGGAACCTCCTTTCCCCTCGGGTTGTGTTACAGGGTCTCCTCTGATAAGATACTACGTTTCTTCCTTTGTTTTGTCAAATTTTACCCCCTATGCCAATGGCGTGTTTTTGATTATTGTCCACTACGCGCTTTTTGTCACTACCATAACTTTACATAGCCGCATACAATTATAATAAAAAAAGTTTGCGCGGGGTTGCTCCGAGATTTATCAAGATAATGATGCCGATCGCGTCGCGCTGAGCATGTCAAGCACGATTTCATCGTTCTTTAACGGCGTTTTTCTCAATTGGTTGGTGGTTATAATGATGAAGACGAAAGTCCCTAGTGTATGTTCATACGGTGCATGCACATTACCTACAGATATTGACAGTTCTCATCGGCGTGGTAGTGTTTCCGCCAGAGTATATTAACAAAAAACCCTGAATTATATTGGGGTAAACCAGCAAAGGAGAAAGAGTGAAGAAGATTATCTCGTTGTGTTGTCTGTGCTTCACGGTGACGTTTTTTGTCCCGGCCAGGGCACGCGGGTCCGACACGTGGCATCCGTTCGTGTGGCGAACGGCTCGGACGAGCGTTGCCGAGCTTCTCGACGATATCGAGTCGGGAACACCCGGCGTGAGTGTCTACGTGACGCTTCCGCAGTTCCTTGAGCGGTTAAGGAGGCAGGGGCACCTGCTTTCGTCACGCGAGGAACTCGAAGCGGCGATAACGTCCGTCGAGACGTGCTCGTGGACGGAAGGAAACGTCCCCGAAATCGAGCGCGTGAACGACGCCGGAGAGTTTGGCATATGGCACCGTGAGGACGTCGCGCCGTGCGACCCGGGCGAGATATTCGCCTATATTGCCGGCACCCCCGCCTTTTCGCTCTATTGCGGAAACGTGATTCACGTTTTGCAAGATGAGGGAGAAAGCGAAGACGAGGTCACGGAAGAGCCGCCTCCGGAGTATCGTCCTGATCCGCCGTTGCCAAAACGCTACCGGATCAGGACGGTGAGAACGGAGGGATCGGTGTATCCGCGCTGGCGAGCATGGATTGACACCGGCTCGGTCGTCGTGTCCCATACTGGATCGCCAATTACGGTGATTCAGGAATCGTATCAAGTCCTCGATGTCGATGTCGAGGGAAAGGAGAAGGAGTGAAAAAAGTTCTTATCTCTCTTATCTCGTTGTGTTGTCTGTGCGCGTGTGCGCACTCAACAACCGTTGTCCCCAAGGTTGGGGGGCCGGGGGCGAACATCGCCGAAAAATATGGAGTCTGGTCCATGGTGGTTGACACCGGGACCGGATTTGACGGGGGTGCCAAGGGAACGTGTACCTACACGTTCGTGCGCGACATCCCCATCGGGCAGGCGTGTTTCGGGGGCGTTGGCTGGGGACAGTCGATGGTTGACGGCTTCGGTGTCGGCGCCGGTGCCGCAATCGCGACCGCGTTCGGCAACGCGACTGCCGCGCGGGAAATCGCCAAAGGTGCTGAACGCGCCGCGCAAGCGACCGCGAGCGGTAATGTGCAGGCGGCGGAGGCAATCGCAACGGGCAACGTGGAAGCGGCGCGTGCGTTCGGGACAAACCTTGCTCCGCCGACCTATAACGCGAGTACCACCCTCACGAACGAGGGCGGTAACCAGTCGCAGGCGCAGGACCAAACTGCCACTGGTGGGGAAGGCGGCGCCGCGAACTCAACCGGCGGATCGGTTGACGGTGTTTCCGCGACGAGCGGTGACGCGAACGTCAATCTCGCCGACGGCGCGGTCAGCGCGGTTGCCAGCCCAACGCAAAACGGCGGCGTCATGACGGGCGGCGCGGTGAGTGTTACCGCGAACCCAAACTCGTCTTCGACGAGCCACGGCGGCAATGTCGGCGATGTTGCCGGTGGCGATGTGGCGGTTGCGCCAGGCGCGGTGCGGGTTGAGAACACCAACACGGCGGGCGGTGCTACGACCGGAGCGGTCAACGTTGCCGGCAGTACCAGCTCGTCCGGAGTCGGTGATATTAGCACCACCGCTGAGGGTGGTTCTGGCGGGACGAGCTACACCGGTCCGACGGTGGTCAGTTCGACCAATACCGCTTCCGGCGGCGCGGGGGGCATTGGCGGAAACGCGACGGCAAACCCCACAATCAACGCGACCGGCGGGGCGAGCATGGCGCATACATATAGCTCCAGCTCGTCAAATTCGACGTCGGATGCGACTGCCGACGTCGACCAAAGTGACCACTCGGTGGTCAATCGAGTGGTCAACAACAACACCACCAACAACAACGGCCCGCACATTGTCGCGCCGGGCGGGACGGTCCAAACGTCCAATGTGGGCGGGAGCGGCAACGTTGTCGGGCAAGTCGCCGCGACGGACCATTCCGTCGCGCAGGGGATTGTCGCTCCCCACTGAAGTTCTTTTCCGGCCCTGTGTCGAGCATATTTCTCGACGCAGGGCCTTTTTTTGAATATAGCTATAAAGGTCGGACCTTTATAGCTACGGATTGACAAAATGATTGATTTAGGGTAGAAAGAACCGAGATTACGAAAGCACGATTATTGCGTTATTGTGTTGAAATATGCCAATAATGGCTGGATTTGAGGGAAAAAACTCCCTTGTCCGCCGTTGCAATGAATACAGGAGAGAAGGACTTTTACAACCACTTCCAAAAGCCAAAAGAAGGAGCAAAGAATTACCGCGAACCGCGAAAAACGTGCTCGCGTGCTCGCCACATCAATAGGTCTCACGCGAAGTCGTGAGACCACAGCAAGGAGAGAAGATGAAAATGATCGTCGCAGTACTCGTCGCAGTACTCGTAGTGATGCATGATATGCCAGCCATCGCGGACAGCGCCATCGCCGCTCCTTCGACGGATAACTTGGTTATCCGTTCAGTTGAGGAGTACGAGCTCCAGCCGGGGGGAACGGCGTGGGACATCTGGAACCAGTTTTACCGTCCTGACGTCACCCTCGAGGAGTTTCTCGAGGAGTTTTGTGTCGTAAACGCCATGGCGGATTGTTCCGACGAGGCGTTTCGCCACCTCTCGGCTGGCGTGTGGATGGCTTCGGCACGACCCGGAGCCGTCGGGACGACGTACGTCGTCCGCATGGCTGACGGGTCAGTGGTGCCGCCAAACACCGTCACCCTGCCCGCGAATGTCGTGCTTGAGCGGCGGGCAGGGGGCGCGGTGAGTTACGCGCTCGCCAACATGGAGCCACTTGATGTCGCGGCTCTGCCGATTGTTGTTGCCGCGCGAGCGCAGGTCGCCGACCTTGAGTCGCAGGTCGCGGCTTTAAAGGACGCGCTCGCCGCCGCGATCGCGCGGTTTGACGGCATCGAGACGCACATGTCCGCGCTCTCGACGCGCCTTGCCGTGATCGCCGCGGGGATCGACAAGATTCTTTCGGAGGTCATCCCCCCCGTGAATCCGCCACTGACTGTGGCGACGGCGATCGAGCGAATCCGGGGCTTCACGGCCCCGGAAGGATGGCTTTTCGCCGCCACGCTTCTTCTTTGCATCATCGCGCTCCATCAGCGTGATGTGCGGAAGGGCGTTGAGGAGACCGCACGCGGACTTGCCGGCCACGCAAAAGAGGCCGCGAAGCGCGCCGACCAGGCCGAAGCGCTGTTCGCCGAGGCCGATAGGGCAATGGCGGATCTGCAGGATGACCTGCGGGACGCGATTGACGCACATGCGACAATCGCGGACGAGGTTGATCGCATGGCGTTCTCGTTCCGCCTCCCTGGCGACATGACCAGGGGAGACGGGGGGACGATCGTGCGGATCCCCATCGATCCGCGTAGTGAGGAGGTGAAACTCCTTCTCGCCGGCTCGGACGAGCCGGTGCTTCCCAAGAACGTCGTGGGAAGCTTGCGCCGTTCCGCCACCTCGCGGCGGCACCTCGGAATCGTCATCCAGGACGATTCGGTTGTTCACGAGTTCGCCGCGACGGTGCGGTAGGGTAGTTTCGTCCGAGCAAACGTTTGAGGTTTCGCCAAAAGGCGAATTCCAAAAGAGCGTCTGCCATGGCCGCGTGTGAGGTTCCTCTTTCAAAGGAGGATTCCAACATCGCGCGGATAAGGACAAAAAAGTGTACTAACAAATACCGCCTTGCGTCTATGACGCAAGGCGGTATTCTTTTTAAACTCCCCCATATACGACTTGCGATGTCGTATATGGGGGAGTTGTACAAAAAAATGGTCCCCTGCCTTTGTGGGCGGGGGACCGATGGGGTTGTTCCCTTTTGAGGAACTATCCCATCGTACACCCCTGGATTTTTGCCGTCAAGATGTTGTGTGGATAACTCTTGACAGCTAGACGACGCGGGCTCTATCGTAATCGATTACATGGCCTCGTAGTCGATGCTTTTGAGCGGCTCATGCCGTCGCCCAGGTCGTGGATGAATTCCTTATCGCGTCTTCCTCCACCTATCAGGGATCCTCCGGGAAATCGTCGTCCCATCCCGCCCGAATACTTGGAGGGCGGAACCGAGTAGAAATTTCCCTTACCTTTTTTTCAGGGGGCGCGCGCAAAAGAAAAATTGTAGGGGGAAATTTCTGCGAGGTTGTCACCGGAGCGATAGCGCAGGCGAGCAATTCTAAAAGAGAGCTCACTATTTTTGTTTGACTGAATGGTAAATATTTCATATACTAACTTGTATATAGTTAAGATTTTATATACATACTAACTATAACAGTAAAACATACACGAATATGTCAAACAAAAAATCCATAATTGGGGACAATATAAAGAAACACCGAAATAAACTCGGTATTTCTCAAGATGTCCTCTCGAAAAAGTCAAATTTGGCTTTTCATACTATTGCTAAAATAGAGGCTGGTTCAACGCCTAACCCTACCATTGGTACGGTTAAAAAAATTGCGGACGCCTTGGGCGTTTCGCTTGATGTTTTAATGAAATAAAATTATGAAGCAAAGAACCTACATAAATGAATTATCAGAAAAAAAACAGGAAACGGTGATTATTTATGGTTGGATAAATGTTCGTCGTGATCAAGGGAAAATGATTTTTTTGGATTTTCGTGATACATCAGGCATCATACAAGGTGTGATATTGCCGAATAGTAACGCAATGGAGATTGGTAAAACTCTACGAGAAGAATTTGTAGTTGAAATTACCGGAAAGGTTAATGAAAGACCCGAGAAAAATAAAAAATCAGGAATACTAAATGGAGATATAGAACTTGAGATTTTGCACATCAATGTTTTAAATGAATCGGCAACTTTGCCGTTCCCGATTAGTGGTGATACTAGAGAGGTGAACGAATCTATTCGTCTTAAATACAGATATTTGGATTTACGAAGCGACAGAATGCACAAAAATATTGCAAATAGATTTAAAATTCAAAATTTCATTCGAAATTATCTTGAAAAAGATGGCTTTTTAGAAATAGAAACGCCCCTTTTATCTGCACCGACGCCCGAAGGATCTCGTTCATATGTTGTGCCAAGTAGAATTTACAAAGGAAGCTTTTATTCTCTTCCTCAATCTCCACAACAATATAAACAACTTTTAATGGTTAGTGGTTTTGAAAAGTATTTTCAATTTGCACGCTGTATGCGAGATGAAGATACTCGTGGCGACAGGCAACCTGAGTTTACCCAGCTTGATATGGAAATGTCTTTTGTTACCGAAGAAGATATTATTCAGCTAAATGAGAAAATATTGATTTCTATTGTAGAAAAATATTATCCTGAAAAAAGAATACAACAAATACCCTTTCCGAGAATGCCTTATAAAGAAGCAATGGGGAAGTATGGAAATGACAGACCTGATATAAGAGAAGACAAGACAGACGCAAATCTTCTTGCATTTCTTTGGATTGTAGATTTTCCCATGTTTGAAAAGACAGGAGAAGATAATGTTGATGGCACCGGCGAGTGGACGTTCACTCACAATCCTTTTTCAAAACCAAGAGACGAAGATTTTGAAAAATTTATGAGCAAAGAGAGTATTGGAGAAATTCTTACCACGCAATACGACATTACTTTGAATGGGCTTGAAATTGGGGGTGGAAGCATAAGGAACCACAAACCTTCCGCTCTCCGAACTACTTTCGAAATTATGGGTTACAACAATGAGAGAATAGAAAATAATTTTGGCCATATGTTGAAAGCATTGGAACTTGGGGCTCCCCCCCATGGAGGCATTGCGTGGGGTTTCGATAGACTCATGATGATTCTTGAACAAGAACTAAATATAAGAGAAGTGATTGCTTTCGCGAAGACTGGCGATGGTAAAGACTTAATAATGAACGCGCCTGCTGAAATATCTAATAGACAAAGAGTTGATTTGGGAATAAGCATTAAAAAAGATTCTCTATGGAAACGATACTAATTACAGATGCACTGTAGACCAGAATTCACGTGTCCTGTCTGTAGATGCCCGACATTTACGGGGCAAATGTCGGTGTTGAGAACAGGGGGTTGACAAATAAAAAAAGTCGAGTAAAATTTATAGTAGATATAGGTTGATGAGTTCCTCCTCCGCCTCTCATCGACCTATATGGCGGACCTGGGACGGTCTCTATCCCGATGCGCGGTCCCATCCCCCCTCCCGCTCTTTTGGTAGAGGTCGCCCAGGTTCGCCCCCCATCGTTGCCGCAAATGGCACGGGGGGATTTTTTTTGCTACAATCAAGGACACTATGCTTCTCAATGGCGCAAAACAAACGAAAAATGAACTGCGGACGTGGATTGAGATCGACCGAAAAGCGATAGCGCACAATTACAAAATATTTCGCTCTGTTATACCTAAGACGTGCAGTTTGATGGCGGTTGTTAAATCGAACGCATACGGGCACGACCTCATCTCTTTTTCGAAAGAGATCGTGACAATCGGCGTTGATTGGCTTGGGGTTGACTCTATTGTTGAGGGTATTGCTCTACGTCGTGAAGGGGTTGGCGCGCCGATTCTTGTGCTTGGGCATACGCTGGATGGTAGGATCGCTGAAGCGCGAAAATATAACATAAGCATCACGGTTTCAAATATGGCGGCTCTGAAAGAGATTGCCCGATATCCTTCCGAAAAATGTCCGAATCTTCATGTCAAAGTTGATACGGGAATGCATCGGCAAGGCTTTCTCATCGGTGAACTTCCTGACGTAATGCGTCTTGTTACTGGTAAAAAAAACAAACTTGCCGTTGAGGGACTCTATACTCATTTTGCCGTAGCAAAGAATCCCTCTTTTCCCGCCTATACCGTCGGGCAGATTGCTCTTCTCAAACAATGGATCAATGAATTCAAACGTCTCGGTCTTGTGCCGGTCACCCATGCCGCCGCAACATCGGGTGCCGTTCTCTTTCCAGAAGCGCATTTTGACATGGTGCGTATCGGGATCGGGTCGTATGGTCTTTGGCCATCCAAAGAGGTTGAGGCGTTTGCGAGTCGGAAATTTTCGCTTGCTCCGATACTCTCATGGAAGACTATTATCGGCGAAACAAAAGAACTTGAAGCGGGTATGGGTGTTGGGTATGATCTGACGGAAACGCTTGAGCGGAAGACAAAAATCGCGGTCGTCCCGATCGGGTATTGGCACGGTTATTCGCGAGTGTTTTCGAGTGTTGGGTCAATGCTGGTGCGAGGGCGCCGCGCGCGCGTTGTCGGTCGTGTTTCGATGGATATGGTTGTACTTGATGTTACGGATGTGCCAAAAGCGGCACCCGGGGACGAAGTTGTCATTATCGGCGAGCAGGACGGGAAGCATGTTACCGTCGACGATTTGGCGCGAATGTCAGACTCGATCAATTATGAGGTGGTAACACGGATCAATCCGCTCATTAAGCGTATATATCTCCCGTGATAACAAAATAGTTGCTTTTTTAGTCTGTTTATATTACTCTAGTGTGGATTAGCCGTATGTCGGCGCAAGAATATAGATACTTTTATGTCACAAGATCACCTAATAAAATTGGCATGTCATGATTGCAAACGGATCAACTATTGGAGCCGAAAGAATAGAAAAAGCGTTGAGCGTAAGATTGAACTTAAGAAGCATTGCCGGTGGTGTAAAAAGCATACGGTTCATAAGGAAGCGAAAAAGTAGTTTTTCGTCCAGTGCTTTGCTATAATTCGAAACAGTTTCTGGGCGCTTAGTTAAGTGGCATAATAGCGGTCTCCAAAACCGCGGTCGGGGGTTCAATTCCCTCAGCGCCCGCATGAAAGCATCAACAACGGCGCTTTTTAAGCGTAAAGGGCGATGAGCGAGGCAACTACTTGCCTCGCGTAGGGAATTGAAAGACGGAGCCATGTCGCTTTGCGACAGGCGAGTCCGGGCAGGAGCCACACAATCCCGCATTCGGCGGGATTGATGTGAGCTGACGCCAATTCCCCGAGCGCCCGCATGAAAGCACTGTTGCGAAAAACAACCTCTTACTTAAGAAATCCTTTCACCAACTGCTCTACTTCCTTTATTTCTTTTGCGTTGATCCAGTGAATTGTTTTGTCGCGTTTGAACCACGTCTTTTGGCGTTTTGCATACTGCCAGATCGCGGCGGTGAGTTGCCGTTCCATCTCTTCGCGCGATAATTTTCCTTGCAGATGGAGTGCGAGATGTTTATATTCAAGTCCAATTTCTTCCATTCGTTTCCATGACACACCATCATCGTGCAAACGCTTTGCTTCCGCTATCATGCCGTGTCGAATGCGCGCATGGAGCCGCGTCGCGATCTTTTCTTTGAGTATTTGGTCGTTTGTCTTGATTCCGATAGAGAGAACGTCATAGCGCGGGGTATTTTCTATTAACGGCACAACCCCGAGATAATTTACAATCTCGATGGCACGGACGAGTCGTCGGCGATTGTGTTGATCAATTTCTCCCGCGCGCCGCGGATCGAGTCGTTTTAGTATGGCGAAAAGTTCCGGCGTTCCCGCATATTCAAGGCGTTTCCGCAGAGCAGTGTTGGGTTTTACCGAAGGGATATTCGTGCCACCAGTAATTGTTTGCACATAGTATCCGGTACCTCCGCACAGTATCGGCAACTTGCCACGTCGCAGAATACCGTGTATCGCTTTCTCAGCGTGCTTTTTATACCGCGCAACGGTGAATGTTGACTGAGGATCTATAACATCGAGCAGATAGTGGGGGACGCTCCGCATCTCCTTTTTTGTTATTTTTCCGGTGCCGATGTTCATTCTACGATACACCTGTCGCGAATCAGCTGACACCACTTCTCCATTGAATTTTTTTGCCAACACGACCGCTAGATCGCTCTTGCCGGACGCGGTTTGACCAATAACTGCAAGGATCTTCGGTCTTTCGTTCAATTTCTTTTCTGTTTCTTGCATCTCTCTATAATATACGGTAGTATGATTTTTACCAATCATCAAAATGGCTTATCAATTTAATTTTCTAAAAATATCATGAATAAAGATGAAAAAGACATGTGTGGCAATTGCACTGGCGCGTGCGATGGGTGCGGCGCGCATGATCAGTGGGGAGAATACACGATCGAGATAGGGGACACTGTCCCCGATATGGATCTGTCTGCCTATCATAACGATGAGGAGAAGAAGATCAACCTGTCTGATTATCGGGGAAAATGGCTCATACTTTTCTTTTATCCAAAAGACTTCACGTTTGTGTGTCCTACCGAATTGGAGGAAATGCAAAATTACTATGGGAAGTTCCAAAAAGAGGGCGCGGAAATTTTGTCGATAAGTACGGACACCATTGAGGTACACAAAGCATGGCACGATACCTCGGAAGCGATAGGGAAGGTTACCTATCCGATGATTGCCGACCGTACGGGAGAATTATCAAAAATGTTCGGGACGTATATTTATGAAGAAGGTGTTTCGCTTCGCGGAACGTTCCTTATTGACCCCGAAGGCGTTTTGAAATCATTGGAGATCAACCATAATGATATCGGGCGAAGCGCCGCGGAACTGTATCGAAAATTACAGGCGGCAAAATATGTTTCCGAGCACGCGGGACATGTATGCCCGGCAAGTTGGAAACCGGGTGACGATGATCTTGAGCCGGGACTTGATCTAGTGGGGAAGATATAATTGATGCCGTGTCCATTGTTAAAATGCCACAGGCGGCATCCGATTGGATGCCGCCTGTGGCATTTTTAAGGGCGGATTAGACGACCATCCGCGATGGGGTGGCCATGGTGCGCCTTTCTGTTGCGACACTCCCACGTTACCTCATTCTCGGAGGAATGGCTAATACTTGCACTGGGTCAGTGTATAGTTGACAGTAGACGAGCACTTTGAAAACAATGGGAAACACGAAAATACTGCCAGAAAATGACTG
>PFQT01000032.1 GCA_002788135.1 Candidatus Yonathbacteria bacterium CG_4_8_14_3_um_filter_46_25 | reverse complement strand
GCCCACGACGACAAAGCTTGCAGGATCGGCGCCGGTAATCGCAGAAGCTAGATAATACGCATTGTTTTTGTCTTTAGCGTAATGTCCGCTCAAAGCGACAAAGCTGGCGGGATCGGCACCGGTAATCGCCCTATACCCATAATACGCATTGTTTTTGTCTGCGGAATAATATCCGCCCAAGACGACAAAGCTGGCGGGGTCGGCGCCGGTAATCGCCTGATACCCAACATACGCATGGTTTGTGTCTGTGGCGTGAATTTCGCCCAACGCGACAAAACTGGCGGGGTCGGCGCCGGTAATCACCTGACCCCAATAATACACATTGTTTTTGTCTTTGGTGTAGCGGTCATTTAGTACAACAAAACTGGCGGGGTCGGCGCCGGTAATCGCAGAATCTACATAATACACATTATTTTTGTCTGTGGCGTAACCTTCGCTCAAGACGACAAAACTGGCGAGGTCGGCGCCGGTAATCGCAGAAGCTAGATAATACACATTATTTTTGTCTGTGGCGTAACCTTCGCTCAAGACGACAAAACTGGCGGGGTCGGCGCCGTCAATCGCCTGACCAGAATAATACACATTATTTTTGTCTGTGGCGTAACCTTCGCTCAAGACGACAAAACTGGCGGGGTCGGCGCCGTCAATCGCCTGACAGTAATAATACACACGATTTTTGTCTTGTAGGTAAGAAAAAATTAGGTGATACCTGTTGGATGCCATATCCACATCCTCTGGTATTGGTGTATCTCCAACAAAAGAATAATCTGCGAAATCATCGACAGAGAGCGGTGACGAAAAGAGCGATGACGATAAGCTCGCGGATTTGCATTGCTCATTATACTGTTCTATATCCTGTTTGGTTGCCTGTCGATTTGCGCGTGGTGTGTCAGAGTCAGATTGAGAAACCGCAGGTACTTCCTTTTCATTTCCATCGCCTTCAGACGATAGTACAGATTTATCCTTTTTCTGCCCGCTTGACAGAGACCATCCGATAGCGGCACCTCCAACAACAACAAAAAACACAATGCCTGCCACGATTACTATGCCAATGCTTTTTTTGCGCGTGGAGAGACCCGCGAACGCGGCGGAGACTTTTCCGGCATCGCTTTCGTTATTGCTTATTGATACCGGCGGTGGTGTTT
>PFQT01000031.1 GCA_002788135.1 Candidatus Yonathbacteria bacterium CG_4_8_14_3_um_filter_46_25 | reverse complement strand
CAGGGCTCGAACCTGGGACATCCTCGTTAACAGCGAGGCGCTCTACCAACTGAGCTACCGCGGAATGTAGATTTTTGTAAAAGAACTTTTGTATTGTACCGATAAGTGAGAGTAAATGCAACGTCTTTTGTGGTAAAATAGAAACATGCAACGTCTTATGCTCACCAGCGACGCTTTTGAAAATAACGGAAAAATTCCGGCGCGGCATACCTGCGACGGGAAGAACATAAGTCCGACATTTCGCATTTCCGGCGTGTCGTCCCACACGCGCTCACTCGCGCTTATCATGGACGATCCAGATGTGCCTAAACAGGTACGCGCGGATGGCATATGGAATCATTGGGTGCGGTTTAACATTCCGTCCGATACGACGGCGATCGCGGAAGGAAAAGAGCCGGATGGCAATGCCGGTATCGGTACGGCGGGGAATTCAACTTATCACGGGCCGTGTCCTCCCGATCGAGAGCATCGATATTTTTTCAAACTCTACGCGCTTGACGCGATACTTAATCTGCCGGTCGGTGCAACAAAGGTTGATGTTGAACGCGCGATGAGCGGGCACATTCTTGCGCAGGCGGAGCTTATCGGTCGCTACGAGCGGAAGCGATAGTTGTTACTTTCTTATACTGTTACTATGTATATCAGGGTGCGAGTCAACCCATCGGCGAAAAAAGAACGAGTTGAAGAAGCGAAGAACGGAGATCTTTTGCTGTCAGTGAGAGACCCTGCGGAACAAAATCGTGCGAATACACGCGTGCGGGAGATCGTGGCGGCGCGTTTTGGGGTGCCGGTGGGGAAAGTGCGGATCATAAGCGGGCATCGTTCGTCGGGTAAGGTGCTTTCCGTCGACCTTCCGTGCGAAGCGGAAGAGCGTTGAGAACAATTCCAGTACCCTCTTGTTCGTATTTTTTCGTTTTGATATAATAAAAGGATATGAAAATAAACATCAAGGCGACCAATATGAAGCTTACGCCGGCGATCAACACCTATGTTGAGGAGAAGGTGAATAGGCTTCATAAGTTTATCGTTGTCACAGATCCGGAGAGCGTGTATGCCGATGTTGAGATCGGGAAAACGAGCAAGCACTATCAGGATGGCGAGGTCTTTCGTGCGGAGATCAATGTGCACATCGCAGGAAAGTTGCTCCGAGCGGTTTCGGAAAAGGATGATCTTTATGCGGCGATCGACGAGATTAAAGATGAAGCGGCACGGCAGATCAATTCGGAAAAGGGCAAGGAGCGGACGATGACCAAAAAAGGGGAGTCGAAGCTCAAAGGAATTTTAAAAGAATTTGACGAAAACGAGGAGTAGAAGAGATATGAAACGAATCAATACTGCGCATTGGGCCATCTTTCTCCTCGTCGCGTTTGGCACGACGGCGTATATTCTTAATTTTGCAAGCGCTATCACCAAAGAGCAAAATGCCTATATACAGCATATTATTGACGTGGATACATTGATTCCACTCATATCAACCGTAACAACAGATGATAGTGCACCTCTAACATTAAGTGATAAAAACATGATCGTAACAATGAAAACAAACTTTGGGGAAATTGTGGTGGAATTATTTTTGGAAAAAAGCCCCATCACCGCGGGTAATTTCAAAAAGTTGGCTGAAGAAGGTTTTTACAATGGAACAAAATTTCATAGGGTGATCGCGGGGTTTATGATTCAAGGAGGTGATCCACTTACCAAGGACGGTTCAAAACAATCACAGTGGGGGACGGGCGGTCCGGGGTACGCGATAGAAGATGAATTTGTGGAAGGATTGTCTAATGTGCGCGGTACCATAGCGATGGCAAACGCGGGTCCCAACAGCGGCGGGTCTCAATTTTTCATAAATATGGCTGATAATATTCTACTTGATTGGGACAAAGAACCTTTTACAAGCAAGCATCCGGTATTTGGAAGAGTGATTTCCGGCATGGATGTGGTAGACAAAATAGCAATTATAAAAACGACCGGATCGCCGTTTGATCGGCCGCTTGAAAACATTATTCTTGAACAGGTAACGGTTGAGGAGCGTTACTAAAGAGACAAAACGTACGGACCGAGGGCAAGGAACAGCACAATAAAAATACCCCGCGCTGTGTTCTGTTTTTGAGAACGCCGGGCGGGGTATTTATCACCAGGTGAATCGGACGACAAACTCGCCGTCTTCGATGATCTTGTCGACCATCGCTTTGTACTCGCTAGGGATCGCACCTTTCTCTTCGCACGAAAGGAGTTCGATCACTTCGCTCACTTTCCAGTCCCGTTCGAGAAGAGGCAAGTGGTGATCCTTAAAAAACTTCCGGATGTCGTGGAGCACGAAGCCGGTCAATTCCGCCGCCGGTTCTTCTTTCTCCATCCGCTCGCGTAATCGGAGTATCGTCAGTCGGTTGTTGATGCGCTCCCGCGTGGTGCGCCGTTCCGCCGTCTGCACGATTATCGAGTCCGATTTTTGGCGGTACGAAGCTCGCGCATGATGTCGCATTCCTGCTTCTTTCCGCATAGCGCCGCTGTGCATTTCTTGCTTCCTTTCTTTAGGTTTGGTATGCCAAAAACTCCGGAAACAGCCGTATACACCACTCTGTCGCGTATGCTACCTTACTTGGTTTTTTCGAGCAAACAGCCAGAGAGTGGTGTTACGCGGATGTGCCGATCAGGAAGTCGTCGTACGACATTTCTCGTTTCCCTTCGGGGATAACACGTTTTACAACGAGCGTTCCGTCTGCGAGTATCGCGTCCGTTATGGTAACGCGAATTTTTTTCCCGTGACGTTCGGTGAAAAAATGTGCCCGAGGCCATTTATCGAACGCCCGAATTTTTCGATAATTTTTTTCCGGATCGTCGGAAAGATCGATTAGGCCGTCTTCTTTCACGATCTTTTTGCAATACGTTGCTTTGGCATGTTCTTGCGCACGCGGAGTTATCTTTCCGGCTATCCAAGCGGGAATTGTTTTCGCGAGCAATTTTCCGCTCTCGTCGGCGAGTATCGCTTCAAGCTCGCTTGCGCGCGGTGGCCATTCGGGAACGACCACCTTTTTTTGCGCGACAATTGGTCCGTGATCCATTTCTTCGTCGATGTGCATGATTGTCGTTCCGGTTTTATTTTCAAGGAGGATTGCCGACTCTATTGGTGATGCGCCACGCAGGCGGGGGAGAAGCGATGGATGGACATTGAGCGTGCCGTGTGCGGGCATATCAATGATCTCTTTCGGAACGATCTTGCCGTAGGCAACGATGAGGAAAAGATCGAAATTGCGCGGGCGCAAACCGGCGATGAAGTTTCGATCGAGCTTTTCCGGTTGAACGTATTCGATGCCGTTCTCCCATGCCCACACGGCAACTTCCGGCGAGGTCATGACAAGATTTCTGCCTTTTGGCCTATCTGGCCGGGTGATGATAAGTGAGGGAAGTATCCCCGCGGCTTTGAGCTCATCAAGCACTACTGTCGCAAACTGCGGCGTGCCAAAGAAAGCGATGGTAGAATTGCCGTTTGTTTGGTTCATGGGGCAATGATATACTTTTAGTGAATAGTTTCAAACTAATTACCATTTTTTATACTATACTTTGCCAGTAATCGTTCTGCTCTCAACAACTGTCGGATTTTTTTGCATCTTCCATTACTAGCTCACCTCATATACGCTCGAAAAGCCAACGGCTGAATATACCGTTCGTTGCGACGCAGACAGTGCAAGATATGGCATGGCGGCTACATTCCTATCGGTCATCGTCGTCGTGTTTGTCGCCGCGATCATCGTGATTATTTTTTTGGGAAGGAGAAAGAAACAAAAAGACGACACGATGATCATATCGTAGATATCCGATGTTTGTTCACTATCGGCAGGAGTTGATCAATCTTGAATATTCTCCGGTTTGATTTCCTCGATATCTTTTGCTTTGTCGATGAAGAGGATGCCATTAAGATGATCAGTTTCGTGTTGGAATATCTGCGCGAGAAGTCCGCTTCCGCCGTGGGTGAAGAGCTTGCCATATTCATTGTATGCTCTTATCGTCGCTTTCTCCGCGCGCTTTACTTTGCCGTAAAGCCAGCGTACTGAAAGGCATCCCTCGTCCAACCACAATTGTTTTTTTGACGTTCCCGTAATGACAGGGTTGATGCAAACAAGGTTGTTGCCAGTGGCGTTTTTTGTTTTTGATTTTTCGATCTCGTTGTCTTTTTCTTTCATGGTAAATACTTTTCGCGAAACGATGAAAATGCGGAGAGAAACGCCGATTTGCGGAGCTGCGATTGCCACGCCATCGTCTTGCGAATCAAGCGCCTCTTTCATATCCGCCAGCGTTTTTTTTATTTGTGCGCCCGTGATATCCCCGAGAGGGACTTCTTCGGTGGCTTTTCGCAATATGCTATTTTCTTTTTGCACTATTTCAACCATGTTGCTTTATTTTCACTGCGGATTAAGAGGGATAAAAAGATGCCTGTCATACTTCTTTTCGCTTCCCCACGCGAGCGCGCGCGAGAGATCTTATTGTGCCGCCTCACCAGAGGATGTCTCTTCGCGCTAGAATTATTTTCCTTCTCAAAACAAGAAGAGTTCCACGCTACTGCGTCAATTGGCGGAAGCACGGGACATTGAGTTGTTATCTGTCGGAGCGGTTTTTTTGCCGTTCCACTGATGCCGTATGTTAATAAGCAAGGTACGGCGGCGCAACGCTTCCTCGCGGACAGTTTCGATCATGGATCGCTCGTTCGCAAGGAGGATGTTGAGCTCTGCAAGACTCGCATCTTTCACCGTCTGCATGGTTGCCGCTTGTCTTCTTTCTCTATGTTTCATTTCAAGTGTCTTCTGTGCGCGCGTACGCGCGTGAACAAAAACTCATTCATTTTTATCATATCATATGCGGGGGCGCAATATCATTACTGGTATGGGTAACTCTACAGTGCGGCACTTGTCCCCATAAATAGCATCTATGATCTTCAAGCAACGTCGCTTGCAAAGCGGCCCGGTTCGTGAAAGACGCGGGACAGAAAGAGTTTTAAGGTTTGTTCTTAGGCGATCTCAAATTTTTAACGCAACGAGTTTGTTAAATACTTTATCGGGTTTGTAGAAATTGAGGACGGCGCGAGGGTGGTCGTTGAACTGACACTGGACGCGTTTAATATCTCGGGTGGATATCTTATCAAGCTCCGGGTCTTTGGGGGTGTATTGCCGAATGAGATCGCTGGTGTTCTCACTCGTGCTTTGTTCCCAAGGGGACGCAAGATGAGCAAAGTATATTTGAGTCGGTATCAATCGTGAATTACTCATGCTCACTCGTTTGATCATAGGGGGAGTGTTTTCGCGAGTTTGTGGGAGTTCACTCCGCGTCGAAAACAAACTAATAACGACACGTAAGTGAAAAAATATCTGTCAAGAAGGAAGATATCCTGCGGACGTTCGGCGATATTGAAAAGAGACGCGATGATGCCGGCTCATCGTTCATCGATTTTCGGCGTACGCACAGGAACTGAACCAGCAGGAGTATTGGGGATCATCGTTCAAAAGAAAAGATTTGGCAAACCGTTGCCTTACAACGATGGACGACCCGGAAAGAAAAGTGAGAGATGGTATATGGCGGAGAGCTATCGATAGGTTGTTTGTTTCGTACGGAGCGAGTATATCATCCGTTGCGTTAGAAGGTTGACTGCAAGATATAAAGGAATGGTCATTTTCCTACAAAAGACCATTCTTTCCGCGTCATTATAGTGCGGCACGTCAGAGCAGATCTTCAGGATCAATATTGACGATGAAAGAAGGCGGAAGTCCTCGCAGAATTTCCAAGAGGTTTTCGTCGACCCATGCGTCGGGGGTGAGCTTGATGAGCATGTTTACCGCGCGTTTACCGCCGCGTTTCGGCGCGAAGCCGCTGAACACCACCGGCTTGTAGCGCGCCAGCACAGTTTCGAGCTTCTCCATTTCCCGTGTAGCGATGCCTTCGCCGCCGAAGTGGGATATTTTTATGAGCGTTTTGAACGGTGGATAGCCGAATGTCTCTCGGGCGGTTATCTCATCGCGATAGAAATCCATGATATTCCCGCGCAGTGCGTGTTCGAATATTTTATCTTCCGCATTTCGTGTTTGAATTACGAAGCGTTTTGTTGCTTTTGCGCGAAGAGTGGTAAGCAGGTTGAATATCTTTTCTCCGATGCGAAAGTCAGGGAGCGAAAAAAGCGAGTCGATGCTCGCAACGCCAACATTGTCAATTTCTTTCCCGAGATAATGGAGCGCCATTTCCGTTCCGAGTAGGACGCTCCCCGGGGCGGAGAAGAAATTTTTTACCATCTCGATTGCCGCCTTGCGCGTTTTTGTCGAATCGCCGTCAACGCGAAATATCTTTATGCCCGGAATTTTTTTTGAAAGTTCCATTTCCACTTTCTCGATTCCGATTCCGAGATCGGTCAAGCGCCAGCTGTCGCAGGCACGGCATTTTACGCTTCCACTCAGCATTTCGCCGCACTTGTGGCATAAGAACACGTTTTCTTGTGTGCCTTTGTGGAGCACCATCAGGGTATCACAACTTCCGCATCTTACCACAGTACCGCAATCGTTGCAGACGGTTATGGAAGAAAGCCCGCGTCGTGCGACAAAGATGAACGAGTGTTCGTTCTCGGCTTTTCCATCAGTGACCATTTTAAGCATCTCATCTCCGAGCGCGCGAAATTGTTTCCTAGGCGCTTCGCTACGGTCTTTTTTGGCATCGACCAGTATTTGTTTTGCGGTTGAGAGCGAGCGGAATTTGAGCGGACTCCAGTCAGTGAATTCTCCAGACTCTCTTCGCTGGAGTGTTTCCGGCCGCAAGAAAATATCTCCGAAGATAAGTTTTACTCCCGCTTGTTTCGCGAATATTTCGGCGAATTTTCTTATGTCAAAGAATGGACGCGTCAGTGTTTTGTATGAGTGCGAATTCTCCTTGTCGACGATGATCGTTCCAATATCGGACCGCGGAACCGAGAAAAAAGAACTCGTGGCGATGATAAGCACAGGGTGGTTTTTCATGAGGATTTTTTTCCATGACGTGATAAGCTCGCTTTTCTTCAGCTCTCTATGGAGGATGAACGTATATTCCTCAATGCCTCGTTCAAGCGAGTCCATGATTGTTTTTACATCCTCTATCGTCGGCATACAGAGAAATACGGACGATTGTTTCGCGAATTCCTCTCGAATAATGCTTTTGTAAATAGCGAATCGCTCCTTATCGCTTGCCTGCAGAAGAAACTTTTCTTGTGCAAGATTGGTTTCCGCGCTGTGTCGGGGGGTAATGTCGCCATGAAGTTTTTGGTACTCCAGGAGTATTATCTTTGGGGTGAGAGACTGCAGTATCCCGCCTGTAGTGGCAACGAAATACCGCGCGGTCTCCTTGGCGGCAGCAACAAACTCCGGAAGATAGAATTTTTCTCCTTTGAATTCGTCAATTTTTTTCATCGTGTATGGCGCACTCCGAAGTTCGAGCTTTGCGGAGCGCGTTTCCTCGACGGAGATCACAAGCGCTGGTACTTTTTTCTTTCGTATTTCGACTGTTACAATACTGCCGACCTCGACAGGCTTCGAGGTGAAATAAGAAAGGATTTCTTTGAAAACGCCTTTTGAAAGAGGATGTACGTTTACGATCTTCATATATTAATCTCTCTATGTGCTTAAGGAAGTACCTGAAAGGATGATTGTCCGTTTTTGACGTAAATGGATGAGGTGCGTTTATCGACTAAGAATCCATCGGTCGAGCCTTCATAGATTGGCTGGAAATTTCGTGTTCCGCGTCCATCGATCTCGATCGCGTAGAGCCCGTCTTTCGTAGAGAAAAGAATAACATCGTCTCTGTCGGGGTAAAAGTCAACATTGTTGATGGTTTGCTGAATGTCGAGCACTACTACCGTCTCGTAGCATGTTTCTGTTTCGTGTTCATAACCGCAAAAGAGGGTTGATTTGTCGTCAGTAAGCCGGATTGCGTATATTTTGCCATTGGCATTATCGACCGCTATCGCACCGCTCGCTGAAACTTTTTTCCCGTTTGGAGGAATCACATTTGCGAATATCGCTGGATCGACTTCATGTTGGCCGGGGTTCTCCCGCACCAAAAAAGGGAATATATCCGCTTTTTCTCCTTCTCTCATATACAAGGTTTTTTCCCATGGGTAGTATCCTTCTTTGTATACCAGAACCGATTGTTCGCCGGGAGCAACTCGTCCGACAACGACTTCTTGGTCGGTGGCGGTCGTGAGGCGCACTTCTTCATTATTCCAAAAAACCGCGGTGTTCGCGTAAGGAACATGGACGGTTATTGCTCCAAGGTTCGCCGATGACTGGTATCCATACACAAGAATCGCGAGCGAGATAACGCCAATAAACGCGAACAGAGTGGCCTCTTTACGGTAAAACATTTTTTTCATATTTCCCTATAATATACAAAAAGTTCACAAAAGGAAATATTTGGAGATAATCAAGCGGTGGCATTGACGATGCGTCCGGTGTATAATCTTTTTCATGAAAAGATCTCCGCGGAGTATAAGAAGCCGACACATTTCTAGAACAAACGAGAATTCGCGATTCGTGATAAACGGGCTTGGCGGGAAACGCGCGCTTTCAGGCGAGGTTATTATTGGTGGCGCAAAAAATGCCGCGCTTAAACTTATGGCGGCGTCGGTTCTTTTTAAGAACAAAGTAATTCTTGAGAATGTTCCCGAAATAGAAGATATTAAACGAATGTCAGACCTGCTTAACGCTATCGGGGTTGTTGTGTCAAAAAAGAAAACAGGCGTGTATGATCTTCGTGTAGGCAGGCGCTGCAGCACCTCACTCCTTGATGATATTTCGAAAAGATTTCGCGCGTCGATCGTGCTCTCGGGGCCGCTTCTTGCGCGGTTCGGCAAGGTTTCTTTTCCCCATCCCGGAGGGTGCCTTATCGGCGAGCGTCCAATTGATATATTTCTTGATGGCTTTAGAAAGATGGGTGCGCAGATAAAAGAATCGAAAGGACGCTATCTTTTCACCGCTACCGGAGGAACACTTACGGGAACGACGATACACATGCGACAACAGAGTGTGACCGCTACCGAAACATTCATGATGGCTGGGGTGCTTGCCTCCGGTGAAACGGTGATCAAGAACGCATCGCTTGAACCGGAGATTGAGGACTTGGCTAAATTTCTTATTGATGGCGGTGCTTCGATAACGGGTATTGGCACAACTACGATCAGGATATGTGGAGGAGGATTACTTACCGCCCTTTCTCCTCACCGCGTTTTGCCGGATCGGATTGAGGCGGGGAGCTACCTCATTCTTGCGGCACTCGCCGGGAAGGATGTGAAAATAACCAATTGTAACCCTTGGCATCTCGAGCTTCTGATAGAGCTCCTTCGTGATTCCGGTGTCGGTATTGTCGTATCCGGAGACACGGTAACGGTCACGGGCGAGCAAGGTACTTTAAAATCGTTCGATCTCAAGACTCACGAGTATCCCGGATTCCCGACAGACCTGCAGGCGCCTATGACCGTTTTTCTTACGCAAACCGAAGGCGAGGGGAAAGTTTTTGAAACAATATTTGAAGGGCGTCTTGGATACGCAGAAGCGCTTGCGAGCATGGGTGCTGATATAATTGCGATGGATGCGCACCGGATTATCGTGAAAGGGCCATCATCACTTCATGGAAAAACACTCGAAAGCCCCGACCTGCGCGCGGGACTTGCGTTTGTCATCGCCGCAATTATTGCAAAAGGAATTTCAATCATTCATAATGTATACAACATCGACCGCGGATATGATCACGTTGAAAAAAAATTGCGCGCGATCGGTGTCGACATCAAACGTCTTAGATAGTTTTTTACTCGATTATTTTTTTAATTTTTTATGGTGACAGAAGAATTGCGCGCGTATATCAAACAACAACTTGATAATGGTACCAGTGAAGGAGAGATAAAAAATGCCTTGAGAAGTCAAGGCGGGTGGAATGATGCCGACATAGTCGAAGCGATGCAACAGCTTGTTTTGAACAATCGTCCAATGGGTACTCCTCCTTCAATAAACAAGACCGCTACCATGTCTTCGCCGCAGAATTCCGGTCAGCGTCTTTTTTCGCGTCCGACACCCGGCGTGGGGAGCGTACTTGCTGGTTCTCTCAGTACGCGCGGAAAGGGGAGCGGATTTCGGGCAACAATCGGTGTTATCGCGATCATCATCGGGGTTGTTCTTGTCGGCGGATCAGCGTTTGCATACTTTGCGTTTTTTGGCAAAAAGAGCATGACACCGGCGGAGGTACTTATGGCGGCGTTTAACAAGAACATGGATTCTGCAACATTTTCCGTTACGCTTTCTGCTGATGGGATTATGGAACAGGCGGTAACAGGTACTTCGGCAATGGATTCCGCGGCTGAAACTCCGTTCATTGATCCATCCAGTTTTGGCAAAATAACGTACTCGGCGAAACTTACTACCGATGGTGCTCTTGCGAAACGGAGCGGCGATGTTCAAGATGCCGATCTCAGAACTTCGAACGACTTTGAGATCGATGAAACGATCGGAATGTTTCCGGCGCACTTTGAGTTGAATTTTGATTTTTTGTCCGTTAATAACTCCGGATATTTTCGACTCAACGATGTGAGCGATATTCCGTTCATAAACGTGTCAAACATGAAAGATACATGGATTGTTTTCAACACCGCCGATTTTGTTGCTTCGCAGATTGAAGATGAAAACATGGACATTGAAAGTCCTTCAATAACTCCGTCTTTTGATGTGGAATCAGTCCGGAAAGATGTTCGGGTAATGGTCGTAGATTATTTACTCTCTTCCGAATTTCAACAAATCATTGAACGGTCGATCACGGCTCTTGACGATGAGGTTATCGATGGGGTCCCCTTGCATCATTACCGGATCGCGCTTTCGACCGATGACGCAACCATTCTTGTCAATGAGTTTGAAAAAATGGTGAATACCGTAAGGGAAAAGCACCTTGATGTGCCTGCTGACGATTCGATTGAGCCAATGACTGACGAAGAAAAAACAGTGATTGCGCAAGTGCTCTCTCTTGTCGAAACCAATGTGTGGGTTGGAACGGATAATCTCTACATTTACCGGGTGAAGACGGTCGCGGAGATGGGTCAATTTAGTATCGCCGGCGCTGATGTTTCCGGATCGGTACAGATTGAATATGTTCTCAAAGAGGTGAATGGAAACGTTTCTATCGAAGCGCCAAAAGACGCGATAACAACAGAAGAACTTCAAAAGCTCCTAATGCAAGAAGTGACAATTCCAACATCGACAATGTCAACGGGTGTGTTCGCACCAAATCCGTACTAGCGCTTGTCTATTGCCATTTCTGTTCGGAGCTGATATACATAGATCACAATGAGTTTCTTTTCGAATAAACTCGGCATAGATCTTGGAACCGCGAACACCCTTGTCTACGTTCCCGGTAAAGGAGTGGTGCTGAATGAACCATCCGTTGTCGCGGTATCGGAACAAGATAATAAAATTTTGGCGGTTGGACTTGAGGCGAAAGAAATGATTGGCAGAACGCCTGACAACATCGTTGCCTATCGTCCAATGCGTGACGGGGTGATCGCCGATTATCGAGTGACGGAAGCGATGCTCCGTTATTATATCGGGAAAGCGCTTGGAAGATGGAATATTTTCAAGCCGGAGGTGATGGTTTCGGTTCCTGCGGGTGTTTCTTCGACGGAACGCCGTGCCGTCGTTGAAGCGACCATGAAAGCCGGGGCAAAAAGCGCGTATGTGGTGAAAGAACCGATACTTGCCGCAATCGGTGCCGGCATACCGATCCATGAGGCGCGTGGCCACATGATCGTCGATATTGGCGGTGGAACGACGGACGTTGCCGTCATTTCCCTCGGCGGTATCGTGTCTTCAACTTCGGTTAAATGCGCGGGTAATCGAATCGATCAAGCGATTGCCGACTACATCAAAAAGACGTTTAACCTCGCGATTGGCGACAAAACCGCCGAGGAGATAAAAATACAAATTGGCTCTGCCGTGCCGCTTGAAGAAGAGCTTTTCATGAAAATAAAGGGGCGTGATTTTGTCGCCGGTCTGCCGCGGAGCGCGCAAGCCGGTACCAATGAGATCGTGAAGGCGATTGACAAAGAGTTGCGGGAGATGATAAAGGCGATCAAGGATGTTTTACAAGAAACTCCGCCGGAACTTTCTGCTGATATTATTGATCAAGGGATCATTATGACCGGCGGTTCGTCTCAGCTTCGCAATCTTCCCGAATTGGTGCACCGCAGAACAGGTGTGCACTCAATACTCGCCGAGGACGCCCTGTATTGTGTCGCAAAAGGCACAGGGATAGCGCTTGAGCACTTGGATACCTACAAAAAGAGTATTATTGCGAAAAAATAACATGGACGATAGTCGTGCTGTAGATATACGCGGTATGGTGGATGCATACGAGAAGAGCGGCATGCTTCACCATGCATATCTTATCGAGGGTGATTACGAAAATATTTCGCCGCTCTTGTTTGATTTTTTTGAAACAAAATTACTTTTTCCGACACATGACAATCCGGACATTTGGATCGATTCATTTGAGCAATTTGGAGTTGATAACGGAAGGGTGCTGAAAGACTTTCAATCACGAAAGGCGATCATGCACAACAGAAGGATATTTGTCATACACGCACGCTTTATTACGGAAGAAGCGCAAAACTCTCTCCTTAAAATGTTTGAAGAGCCGGCGGATCAGACCTACTTTTTTCTTATCATGCCCAGCGCTGAAGTCTTGTTGCCGACATTGCGTTCGCGGTTACAGGTGGTCACGCGAGTGTTATCTGCGCCATCTGAATGGTCGATGGAACTTGCGCGGAAGTTCGTACGCGAAGATACTGTTAGCCGGTTGCGTTCCATCGAAAAGATTGTTGCGGAAAAAGACAAAGACAAGGCGATTTCTTTTTTGGGGGCGCTCGAATGTGTCGTATCTCGTCAGGTGGACGGAGTAGGAATTCTTTCGTTGGAAATGCGCCGCGCGCTTGAGGATATCCAGAAATATCGCGGATATATGAATGGAAGGGCGCCATCAGTGAAGGCCATACTCGAGCATGGCGCGCTTACTATGCCGCGTGTCGGGTGAATTTTTCCTTTGACGCGTATTCGGAATGAAGTATACTTGAAGTGATTTATGTACGATTTGCAAACATTTAAAAAACGCCTTACCGCGATTGAAGAACGGTTTTCAAAAGAGCTCATGTCGATTCACACTGGCAGGGCAACTCCGACACTTCTTGACGGGATTACTTTTGACGCGTACGGAGCGAGAACTTCGATCGCGCATGCGGCATCCATCACCACCGATGACCCGCGTACGGTTCGTGTGATTCCGTGGGACAAGACGCAGATAAAGGCGATGGAAAAAGCGATCGATGCCGCAAATCTCGGCATCTCGGTGTCTGTTGATCAGGCTGGGATCAGAGTATTCTTTCCCGAATTAACAGGGGAGCGGCGTGTTGCGTTCGTGAAGGCAGTCGGTGGAAAATTGGAAGAAGCGCGTGTTTCTGTTCGCAAAGAACGGGAAGCTCTCTGGAGCGACGTGCAAGAAAAAGAGAAGACCAAAGAAATCTCTGAAGATGACAAATTCAGGATCAAAAATATGCTTCAGGAGTTGGTTGATGTAACAAATAACAAGCTTGAAAATATCGCCTCAAAGAAAGAGCACGATATTATGTTTTAAATTTATTGCGCCGAAAGGCCATATATCATGACGACCGCTATTATTTTTATTGTCATACTTGCCGTATTAGTGCTCGCGCATGAGGCGGGGCATTTTCTTGTCGCAAAACTTTTCCGTATGCGTGTTGATGAATTCGGTTTTGGTTTCCCGCCAAAACTTATTTCAAAAAAGATCGGTGAAACGGAATACTCACTCAATCTCTTTCCAATAGGCGGCTTTGTTAAAATATTTGGCGAGAGCGATACGGGCGAGCCGGACATTCGTTCCTCCGCGGGAAGCTTTCTCGCTAAACCGAAATATGCCCAGGCAATGGTGGTCATGGCCGGCGTTGTCTCAAATATCCTTCTCGCGTGGGTTCTCATTTCGGTAGGATTTATGATCGGACTGCCGACATCGCTTGATGCGGTCGCCGATCGCGATATCGCGTTGGTGGTCAGTCCCGCGGTTACCATTACCGGAACGATTCCGAATTCTCCAGCAGACAGGGCGGGGTTGCGGGTAGGGGATGAGATCGTTGCTCTCTCTGCGGGAGCGGAATTTCTCAACCATCCTTTGGACACGGCGGATGTGAAAGGATTCATTGCCGCGCACGGCAATGATCCGATTGGATTTACTTATAGACGCGGAAACGGCAATGAACAAGTTATTTCCATTACTCCGGTAAGTGGAATACTCGAAGGTGAGTCGGCAATCGGGATCTCAATGGATACAATCGGACTGCTTCACTTACCGTTTTTCCGTGCGTTCAAAGAAGGAGCGGCCATGACCGTTTCGCTTGTATCGATGACCGCGGCCGGGTTGTGGCATTTTTTTGGTTCGCTCTTTGCCGGCACCGCAGACCTCTCTTCTGTTACTGGACCAGTCGGTCTTGTCGGTGTCGTGGGGGAAGCGAGCGCATTCGGTTTTGTTTATGTGCTTTTGCTTGCCGCCATTATTTCGATCAATCTTGCCATCATTAACTTTTTGCCGTTCCCGGCACTTGACGGAGGAAGATTCCTCTTCATTCTGATTGAAGCGATCAAAGGGTCGGATATCGACATTCGCCTTACCAATGCCGTCAATGTCATCGGTTTTTTCTTAATTATAATGCTTATGGTGGTCGTTACCTACAACGACCTTGCGATTTACTTAACCCGGTTTTTTGTCTTTTAAGGGGTCTACCCCGAAGCTCAATTTTTTATATTCGCGCTCTTTTTGTCTAGAGGGTATCGTTTTGATTTTTATCGTTATTAGGTGTAAGATATGACGAATGTTGCAGTCACAACTCTTCACGAAAACAAGAAAGGAGGTACCCTCGGAAGAGGTGTCACGAAACGCGAAGCTTCTGATCAAAGCGGGTTTTGTCGATAAGCTTCAAGCGGGTGTGTATACCTATCTGCCGCTTGGTCTTCGAGTTCTTGAAAAGATCGCGAATATCATACGCGATGAAATGAACAGGGCCGGCGGGCAAGAGATACTTATGCCGTCACTGCACCCGAAAGAAAATTGGGAAAAGACCGATCGATGGAACACCATGGATGATCTTTACAAGATTGTTGATTCGTCAAAAAAAGAATTTGCGCTTGGTCCGACCCATGAAGAAATAGTTGTTCCGCTCGCGAAACAGTTCATTGCTTCATATCGTGACCTGCCGATGTATGTGTATCAAATTCAGAATAAATTTAGAATGGAACTTCGTTCAAAATCGGGAGTATTGCGCGGTCGGGAATTTCTTATGAAGGACTTTTATTCGTTTCATGCCGACGAGGAAGACCTTGATCGCCATTACGAGGTTATGATAACCGCGTATAAAAATATTTTCAAGCGAGTCGGTCTTGGCGATATTACGCATTTAACCTTTGCTTCCGGTGGAAGTTTTTCCAAATATTCTCACGAATTTCAAACAGTAACGGGAGCGGGCGAGGATACGATTCATATATGCGACTCATGTTCTACGGCGATAAATGAAGAAATAATCGCTGAACAAAAAGAATGTCCGGAATGCGGAGGAAAAAAATTAAAAACCGAAAAAGCGATCGAGGTCGGGAATACTTTTAAACTTAAGAATAAGTTTTCCGATCCGTTCGGGCTTGCGTACAAAGATTCTGAAGGGAAAGACCACCCGGTCATTATGGGGTGTTATGGTATCGGATTAGGCAGATTGATGGGTGCAATCGTCGAAGTGCTTGCCGACAAGGCGGGAATCGTGTGGCCCGCATCGGTAGCGCCGTTCGCCGCGCATGTTGTCGAGGTTAAAAGTGCCGAATCTGCGAACGTTGCTATGGCCGCACAAGAGATATACGGCATGCTCTCTCGTGAAGGATTTGACACGCTCTATGATGATCGAAACGTGAATGCGGGAGAGAAGTTCGCGGACGCGGATCTTATTGGAATTCCAACGCGTGTCGTTGTGAGCGAAAAAAGCATTCGTGCGGGTGGCGTGGAGATGAAAGGCCGGACAGAATTAGCAGGGATGATAGTTCAAAAAGAAAAATTGATCGATCTTTTGTCAAAAAATACGAATCAGTAATAAATTTGAAAAAATATGTTCAAAAAATTTTACAGTTTGTTTTCCGGTGACATTGGTATTGATCTTGGTACATCCAATACGTTGGTCTATCTTGCCGACCATGGCATCGTGATCAATGAACCCTCTGTTGTTGCGCTTAACCAAAAAACAGGAAGGGTTGTCGCCGTTGGGGCTGACGCGAAGCAAATGATTGGTCGTACTCCGAACCATATCGTTGCCATTCGTCCGCTTGTTGAAGGCGTGATATCGAATTTCGAGGTTGCTGAGGAGATGCTTGCTTACCTTATCAATAAAACGCAGAGGATAGCGAAGAAAAAGTTGCGTCCTCGGGTGGTCATTGGCGCTCCATCAGGCATAACGAATGTTGAAACACGTGCTGTATATGATGCGACAAAGAGCGCGGGTGCTCGCGAGGTGCATATCATTGAAGAGCCGATGGCTGCCGCGATCGGAGCGCTTTTGCCGGTCGGTGATCCGGTGGGGAGCATGATCATTGATATTGGCGGAGGAACTACCGATATTGCCGTTATTTCGCTCGGTGGTATTGTTCGATCAAAAAATTTGAGAGTCGCTGGAGACAAACTTAACGAGGATATCATTTCGTATATTCGGGACGAGTTTAAAATACTCATTGGTGAAAAAACGGCCGAAGATGTGAAAATCGCGATTGGATCCGTTGCGGAGGGAGATTCGCCTATGGAGGCATCGGTGAAAGGCCGTGACCTTGTTGCCGGACTCCCACGCGAGGTGATCATAACCGATTCTGACATACGAGAGGCACTCGCGCAGTCAGTCGGAAGTCTTGTCGATTCCGTAAAGGAAGTGCTCGAAACAACGCCGCCGGAGATACTTTCCGACGTTATGAATCGTGGCATTGTCCTTACGGGGGGTGGTGCGCTCTTGCGCGGCCTTGATGGGCTTTTACACAGCGCGCTCAAGATACCAATCTATATCACCAATGATCCGCTTACAACAGTTGTTCGCGGGACCGGCATAGTCCTCGGCGACATTGAACACTTCAAAGATGTGTTGATCGAGGGTAATGATAATTTACTATCCACGCTTGGCCGGTGATCGCTTTGCGAGTATGAGAAAACAAAGAAATATCCAAAAAAGAACAATCACCTTTTTTGTTACGGTTGGGTTGGTCAGTATCTTTTTGTTTGCCGATGGTTACGGGTTTCTTTCGCGGAGTGTTGGCTTTATGGCTGTGTCTTTGTGGAAAACACAGAACTACGCAGGTAATCTTTGGGGAGGATTTCGCAATCTTGTTCGTTCAAAGAAAAGTCTTGTTGATGAAAATACGAAACTTAAAGAAGATCTCCGAGTTCTTAGTATGAAGCTTCTTGATCGCAATCTTCTTTTTGAGGAAAATCTTGATCTCAAGGAAGCTATGGGGCGCAGTGTTCTTGACCGAACTGTGCTTGCTTCGGTCCTCGCTGGTCCGGGGCAGTCGCTTTATGATACGCTTATTATAGACATCGGAGAGGATTTTGGTGTCGAGATAGGAGACGAGGTTTTGTATGCGGGTAACATCATGATCGGCAAGGTGACCGAAGTGCTTAAGCGCTCTTCGAAAGTGGTGCTTTTTTCTTCGCCCGGAGAACTCACCGATGTTTTGGTTGGTGATGAAAAGATCACGACAACCGCAAAGGGGCGCGCAGGCGGCAATTACGAGATACGGCTTCCGCGCGATATCGCTATAGCGGAAGGCGATGTGGTGCTTCTCCCGGGTATCATGCCACGTATCGTCGGATATGTTGAATATATTGATGTGAAGACAAGTGATCCTTTCAAACTGATCCTCTTTCGTGATGTAGTCGATTCTCGTCAGGTTCGCGAGGTTGAGGTTGTTTTACGTGACAAAGAAATAAAAAAATGATTATGACGCGCCGGATCATTGTTGACATCGTTGTCATTCTTTCGATCTTCTGTGCTCCATTGTGGTGGATTACGGTCTGCTTGCTTGTTTTTGCCACGTTTTTTTTCAAACGATATTATGAGATCATACTGGCGGGATTGATCCTCGATCTTCTCTACGGGGGAGGCGCGTTTTTTTGGGGGTTTCGATTTGTTTATACCGTCAGCGGTATGGTACTCTATGTCGCGCTGACCACGTTTAAGAAACAAACAAGATTCTATGCGGGGGAATAATTTTTTATCAAAAAAAAGGAATGCCATGAAGGCGAGTATTGATCCCGATGAGATATTTCTCGATTCGGCTAACTTGCCTGATTTTGATACATATCAATTTGAAGGGATTTTGGAAAAACCGATCTCAAAAAAAACCTTTTTTATGCTGGGGATTTTTTTTGTGTGTGTTGGCGTGATCTTTGTTGCGCGAATTGCCAGCTTGCAGGTTGCAAGCGGCGCGGCATTTGCTGAAGAGAGCGAAAATAACCGTCTTCGTCATCTGCCGATCTTCCCCGAACGCGGGGTTATCTACGACCGGAACGGCATTGAGTTAGCGTGGAACTCTCCGCGTGACGGAGATTTTTCGAAAAGATCGTACGCGGATATGCATGGATTGGCGCACATTATCGGGTATGTCGGGTATCCTGCCGCCGACAGTTCCGGACTTTATTATCAAAAAAATTATGTAGGAAAAGACGGCGCGGAAAAGTATTACGACGATCTTCTCGCCGGTGAGGCGGGCACGAGAATAGTGGAGACTGATGCTTTTATGAATACTCGTCTCGGAAGTATCATCTATCCTCCCACAGATGGAGAAAGCATTACACTTTCAGTCGACGCACGCATGGAAGAGAAGATGTACGATTTGATCGCTTTGCTTATCGCGGAGTACAAATATACGGGAGGAGCGGGTGTTATCATGGACATAAAGACGGGCGAGATTATCGCTCTTGCGAGTGTGCCGGAATACAGTTCAAGCGTGATGACGGAAGGAGATGACATCTCCACCATACGCTCTTATCAAAACGACAGGAGTACTCCTTTCCTTAACCGAGCAGTGTCGGGGCTTTATACACCGGGCTCAACAGTAAAACCGTTTGTTGCCGTCGGAGTGCTTGAAGAGAAGGTTGTGACTCCTGACGACAAAATCGTGAGTGCCGGTTCGATCTCCGTTCCCAATCCGTACTTCCCCGACCAGTTCTCGGTTTTTAACGACTGGAAAGCACATGGTCCCGTTGATATAAAAGAAGCTCTTGCCGTTTCTTCGGACGTTTATTTTTACGAAGTGGGCGGGGGATTCAAGACGCAAAAAGGGATTGGCATTGCGGGAATTGAAAAGTACGCGCGGCTTTTCGGTTTTGGTGACTACACCGATATCGATCTCCCAGGCGATGTTGACGGAGTGATACCGAATCCGGAGTGGAAATTGGCGATGTTCAACGGAGATCCATGGCGAGTGGGAGATACATATCACACCGTGATTGGACAGTATGGTTTTCAGGTTTCGCCTGTGCAAATGGTGCGTGGAATCGCGGCGATTGCGAACGGTGGAGCGCTCGTAACTCCTCACGTACGTCTTGGGGATATGGTATCCACGACGCCGATCAGTGGTGTTAACAAAGATGTTCTGGCGGTGGTGCGGGATGGAATGCGGCTTGCGGTAACACACGGCACCGCAAAAGGTCTTGACCTGCCGTACATCAATGTCGCAGCAAAAACGGGGACGGCCGAGATCGGTACGGCGAATCAGTTCATAAACTCATGGGTAGTTGGCTTTTTCCCGTATGAGAATCCGCATTATGCGTTTACGGTGGTCATGGAACAAGGCCCTCACAACAATACCGTTGGCGGACTTTACGTTATGCGCCAGTTCTTCGAATGGATGGCGATCAACACGCCGGAGTATGTGAAGTAGGATGGTTAACTGTACGGTGTCATTGACGAAACAGGTAAAAACATATAAAATAGCCGGACATGAATGAAGAAAAACAATATTTGAGTCAGGAAAAGATAAATGAGCTCCGGAAAGAGCTTGAGTTATCAAAAACGACAAAACGCAAGGATATTGCCGAGCAACTTGAGTTTGCGAAATCACTCGGCGATTTATCGGAGAACGCCGAGTATCAAGAAGCTCGACAAAACCAAGCGACGCTCGAAGGTAGGATCATCGAGCTTGAATCAATACTCTCTGCCGCGGAAGTTACCACAACGAAGGGGAAGCATACGGTCGTACAGGTCGGGTGTACTATCGTTATAAGAAAGAAAGGTGATACAGAATCTCGTACTTATCACGTCGTCGGTTCTGAAGAGGCCGACATGGATTCTGGAAAAATATCGTATCGATCGCCGATAATTGAGGCACTTCTTGGAAAAGGGAAAGGTGACATGGTCACATATTCCACTCCGAAAGGAGCGGTAACGTGTGAGATTATTGATATCAAATAGTTATTTCAATAAAATAATGCTCTGCGTATGATGCGCATTGTCCTGTTTTGTTCCGAGTTAAAACGCATGGCTTCTCTAGAGGAAATCAGAAATGAGCGTATAAAAAAACTTCACGTTTTACGTGATAAGGGAATCAATCCCTATCCGAGCGATTCTTTCGCCACTGAATCACTCGGCGAAATCGTTTCTTCGTTCATAAAGTTTTCAAAAAAGAAAACAATAACGGCGGTCGGACGGGTAATGGCGATACGCGGGCAAGGAGCCGTTATATTTTTTGACCTCAATGATGGCACGGGAACTCTTCAGGGATTGATAAAAAAAGATGAGATCGATGTAGAAGTTCGCGAGCTTTTTATTGATACCGTGGATATTGGCGATTTTATAGAGGCTTCCGGCCCTCTTTTTCTTACTAACCGAAAAGAAAAAACGATCCTTGTAAAAAAATGGCGCATGCTTGCTAAAAGCCTTCGTCCGCTTCCTGATAAATGGCATGGACTTCAAGACACGGAAGAGCGTTCCCGAAGGCGATATCTTGATACCCTGATGTCACCGGAAGGGAAAGATCGTTTCCTTGTTCGCTCCGCTATTATCAAGTTTCTAAGGAGTGTTTTAGACACCGCGGGCTATCTCGAGGTGGAAACACCGATACTTCAAGTGCTTGCGGGGGGTGCCAACGCAGAGCCGTTCATAACACACCACAACACACTCGATATCAATCTCGCATTGCGAATAGCTCCCGAGCTTTATTTGAAGAAATTACTCGTTGGTGGCTTCAGTAAAGTTTACGAGATTGGACGCAATTTCAGGAACGAAGGCATTGACGTAACCCATAACCCGGAGTTCACTATGCTTGAGTTTTATGAGAGTTATAGCAATGCCGAAAAACAAATGGTGTTTGTCGAAGAGACAATGAAATCTCTTGTCAAAGGCGTGATCGGAAAAAATTCGATCACGTATGGCGGTAACACGATCTTGTTCTCAAAAAAATTCGCCGTGGTTGCGTTTTTTGACCTTCTGAAGCAATATGCGCTCATTTCTCATCCCGCTGACATGACACGAGAAGAATTAAAACTAAAGGCGGCCCGACTGGGGATCGAGGTTGTTTCGGGCGATAGCGCTGAGAAGATTATCGATAACATATATAAGAAAACATGTCGCCCAAAACTTGTTCAGCCAACCTTTATTGTCGATTACCCGGTCGGGTTTTCTCCGTTCGCGAAAAAGAAAGCGGATGATCAGCGTCTTATTGATCGTTTCCAGTTGGTTATCGGTGGTCTTGAGGTGGTCAACGCATTCTCTGAGCTTAATGATCCGATCGACCAACGCGAGCGATACCTTGAACAAGATAAAAAAAGAAAAGAAGGAGATCCGGAAGTTTCTCCGTCCGATGAAGAATATCTTGAAGCGATGGAATACGGCATGCCACCGGCGGGCGGTGTTGGTATCGGTATCGAACGCCTTACCATGCTTCTGACTGACACGCATAACATTCGAGAGGTCATCCTCTTTCCGACGATGCGCCCACGAGGAGACCAAAGAGATAAATAAATATATTCCGCGATGGCTCAAAACGCCCCTGATAGGGGCTTTTTGTGTATTGTGGATAACTTTGTTTGGCGATGTGGTAAATAGTGGTATACAATATATACGAAGTGGGATTAAGTGGTAAAAACCTTTTTTCTCGCTTTTGGGCACTAAAAGTTGGGTATTCTTCCGGAACCGCAGGCGGGCGATATCCGCACAATATTTTAATATGTTGATCGGCGAATATACACATACTCTGGATCCCAAAAAGCGGATTTCCTTACCCGCAAAATTTCGGAAGGAGATGGGGAAAAAGGTTGTTATCACTCATGGATTCGATAACTGCCTGTTCGTTTATTCTCTGAAAGATTGGGAACGTATGGCGGGGAAGTTGGTTGAACTTTCCGTCGGGCAATCCGATTCACGCGGGATGAATCGTTTTATGTTCGGAGGCGCGGTCGAGACTGATGTCGATTCGCTCGGAAGAGTGCTCTTGCCTGATTTTTTGAAAGAGTTTGCCGGGCTCAAGAACAAGGTTGCCGTGGTGGGAGTCCATGACCGTGTCGAGATATGGGATGAAAAAGCATGGAACCTCTACAAGAAAAAGATTGAAAAGTCGGCAGACGTGTTGGCGGAGAAGCTTGGCGAGGTAGGGGTATTGTAGATCCCATGGCACACACCCCGGTACTTGTTAAAGAAGCGATAGAGGGTCTTTCTATCAAATCAGGAGATACGGTTCTTGATGCGACAGTGAATGAAGGAGGGCATAGCTCTTTGATAGCGCAATATCTTGACGAGAAGGGGACCATTATTGGCATTGACGAAGATACGGATGCTCTTGTGGAAGCGCGTAGAAACCTTGGCGCGTCACGATGCACGATCATTCTGGCGCATGATAACTTCAGGAATCTCGATCGGGTACTTGAAAAGCATGGGATTCAAACGGTTGACAAAGCATTGTTCGATATCGGATTGAGTTCGCGGCAGCTTGATGAAAGCAAACGTGGTTTTTCCTTCCAGAAGGATGAACCACTTCTGATGACATTTTGTCCTGACCTTGAAACCTGCGCTTTCACCGCTCGGGAGATCGTTAATACATGGACGGAACAGAGCATTACTGATGTCATCTATGGTTATGGCGGAGAGCGATTCGCAAAACGGATCGCGCGGGAGATTGTCAAAGAAAGGAAGATAAAGCCGATTGAGCGAACAGGAAACCTTGTCGCCATTATTGAAAGAAGCGTACCGCATGGTTATCGATTCGGAAAAATTCATCCGGCCACAAAAACATTTCAGGCGTTGCGCATCGCGGTCAATGATGAATTTTCCGCTTTGACCGAAGGAATAGGCAAGGCGCTTGAGCGGCTCAATAAAGGAGGGAGGATCGCGATCATTTCTTTTCATAGTGGCGAGGATCGAATCGTTAAAAATTTTTTTCGGGAATCAGCAAAGACAGGTCTTTGCGTCATAATCACCAAAAAACCGATTGTGCCAAGCGATGAAGAAAAAAGACGCAATCCACGAAGCCGAAGCGCGCACTTACGCATCGCGGAAAAATTGTAAAAATATTCATGGTAAGCAACATTATACATATACATATAAAATTTTTTGAACGTGATCTTGAGAAAAAGATGGCGAGGTTCTTCGTGTTCGGTATCGGTTCCTTTCTGTTTCTTTATGTCTATTTTATCGGTGCTTCAATTTTTAGTTCTCTCGCGCGCGAAGATATGAATAGTATTATTCGAACAATAGGATCGAATGTTGGCGAACTTGAAAGTACCTATGTCGCTCTCAGCAAGGAGATAACCTTGTCGGAAGCGGAATTAATGGGTTTTGTTGATCCTGATACTATTCTCTACGCGAAGCGCGGATCATTCGCGACAAGTTTTTGGAACAATGAGGCCAAATAACTTATTTCGGATGAGGATCGTCTACGGGTTTTTCTTTTTGCTTTTATCCATTCTCATATATCAGCTCGTTGTTGTGCAGATCGTGCGCGGCGATTTTTATAGTGAAAGGGCAAACAATCAATATATTTCGCGCGGCGATGATGTTTTTGATCGCGGGGCAATATTTTTCACCGAAAAAAGCGGCGAGAAGGTATCGGCCGCCACGGTTAGATCGGGGTTCATTATTGCCATCAATCCTAGTGCCATAAGTGACGCCGAAGCCGTATATGCCGCCCTTTCTAGCATCGTGGACATCAACGAGGATGATTTTTCAGCAAAAGCCGCAAAGAAAGATGATCAGTATGAAGAGATCGTTAACCATCTTGACGTTGATACTGCCGATCGTGTACGCGCGCTTGGTATAGACGGTGTTATGCTTTCAAAGGATAACTGGCGATATTATCCCGGAGACGATCTGGCGGCGCATGCGCTTGGTTTTGTCGGATACCGTGGTCATGAGCTCACGGGGCAGTATGGACTTGAGCGATACTATAATGATGTGCTTTCGCGAAGCGCGGTGAGTTTTTACGTCAATGTTTTTGCGGAAATATTCTCAAATATACAGCTCTTTGACCGCAATGATAAACAAAAAGGAGACCTTATTACCTCTATTGAGCCATCAGTGCAAAATGTTCTCGAAAATCAATTGAACGGTGTAATGGAACGATGGTCAGCCGACTCGGCGGGCGGTGTCGTTATGGATCCGAAGACCGGCATCGTTTATGGCCTTGCGAATATGCCCGATTTTGATCCTAACTCATATAACATGGTTTCCGATCCGTCGGTATTCCCTAATCCGATAATTGAGAATGTTTATGAAATGGGATCAATTCTAAAGCCACTCACTATCGCGGCTGGTATTGACTCGGGTGCCATAACGGCGCGTACTGAGTATCACGACGACGGATATATTATCGTTGATGGCGCGCGTATATCAAATTATGACGGGGTAGGGAGGGGAGTCGTTGATATGCAACATGTACTCTCCGAATCGCTTAACACTGGAGCGGTTTTTACTATGAACGCGATGGGAAAGGACGTTTTTCGAAAATATATGTTCGCGTACGGGCTTGGAGATGAAACGGGAGTTGACCTTCCCCATGAAGCCGCCGGGCTGGTCAATAATCTCAACAGTACGAGGATGATTGAGTATGCGACCGCGTCGTTCGGACAGGGAATAGCGGTTACTCCTATTGAGATGGTTCGCGCGCTCGCGGTACTCGCGAATGGAGGTGTTCTGGCAACACCGCACCTTATTATCGGGGTAAACTACGAAGACGGAACGTCAAAAAATATTACTCCTATGGACGGAGAACAGGTGCTCAAGAAGGAGACAGTAGATGAGGTGACAAAGATGCTTATTACTGTCGTTGATGATGCGCTTCTTGGTGGGGCGGTGAAACTTGACGATTACAGCATTGCGGCAAAGACCGGCACGGCACAGATTGCGCGAGGGGACGGCAGAGGATATTATGATGATAGATATCTGCATTCGTTCTTTGGCTATTTCCCCGCCTACGATCCACGGTTCATTGTTTTCCTATACGTCGTGTATCCTAAAGGTGCGTTATATTCATCACATACGCTCACTTATCCATTCATGGACATCGCGAAATTTTTGCTGAATTACTATAATATTCCCCCCGATCGCTGATACGGGGCATATTCAATATTTAACGATACATCTTATGAAAACCATCATAAAAAAAATCATATTGGGCATTTTGCAAGCGGAGGCATGCGTTATTCTCCATAAATACAAACCGAAGATCATTGCGATAACTGGTAGCGTTGGTAAGACATCGACCAAGGATATGATATATACCGCGCTATCGGATTTTGCGTACGTTCGTAAGAGCAAGAAGAGTTACAACAGCGAATTTGGTGTCCCTCTTACCATTCTCGGATGTCAGAGTGGATGGAACAACCCTCTTTCATGGATGCGCACGATCCTCAGCGGCCTTTCACTTATCATTTTCAAAGATCGTTATCCAAAGTGGCTCATACTTGAAGTAGGGGCTGATCGTCCGAATGATATACGTAAGGTGGCGCGTTGGGTCAAGCCGGATGTTGTTGTGGTGACACGTTTTGGCGATGTCCCTGTGCATGTTGAATTTTTCAACTCTCCCGACGATGTTGTCGCGGAAAAATATCAACTCGTGAAAGTGCTCAAAAAAAACGGTTTGCTCGTGCTTAATGCTGACGATGAAAAAGTGCTTTCCATGAGAAAGAGCATTCCCGCGACAGTGACAACGTATGGATTCTCAAAGAACGCAATGATGCGTGTTTCCGATGTCGCGATTATGTACAAAAAAGATCGGCCTGTCGGGACGACCTTCAAGGTCACTCACGAAGAAAGTATCATGCCGGTCCGCCTCAATTGTGTTTTTGGTAATCAATATATTTATCCTGCGCTTGCGGCACTTGCTATCGGCGTGCATTTGAAGATCAACATGGTGAAATTGATTGAAACGCTTGAAAATCATTCGGGGACACCCGGGCGGCTCAAGTTGATCGAAGGGATCAAAGGATCAAGCATTATCGATGACTCGTATAACTCATCTCCGGTGGCGGTTGAGGCGGCACTAGCGACGTTTCGTGAAATAAAAACGGAAGGCAAAAAAATCGCGATATTTGGTGACATGCTTGAGCTTGGCAGATATACCGTCTCTGAACATAAGAAGATTGGTGTTCTCGCCGGACAAACGTGTGATCTGTTGCTCGTCGTTGGACTTCGCGCAAAATCGATAACTGAAGGCGCGCTTTTGGGAGGGATTAGCGAAAAGAATATCATCGAGTTTGTTGATTCTCGTCAGGCGGGGAAATATCTTGAGAGCGTGCTTGGTGAAAACGACATTGTGCTTATCAAAGGTTCTCAGAGCATGCGAATGGAGCGCGCGGTTGAAGAGATCATGGCGCATCCGGAAAAAAAAGACGAACTTTTGGTGCGGCAAGAGCCGGAGTGGTTGGCACGGGAATAGGGGGCGTTATGGGCGGACGCATTTGTTGCAATTTCTGGTAATTAGGATACTCTTATTGAAGAACGATGCCAGTAGTCGAAACAAAGGGCATACGCCACAATCACGCCATTTCTTCGAAAGGAGGTTGCGATGATATTACGGGAGATTGATTTTGGTCCTATCTTGAACGCGTCGGGAGTACGCGGTTTTTTTCGGTCGCTCCGGAGGACGAGAAGCAGAGTACCCGAACCAGCGGCTTCCTCGGCCGTTTTGTCCGAATTGGGACGGGATAACGTTTGTCGCGAAGACGACAACGGTTGATGCACGCGCAAGCGCGGAAGGCGCCAATCTGGAACTCGACATCGATTTGCGCGTACGGGAGTGGTTCCCGAAGTGCATCGCGACCAAATTTCTCACGGTAGAAACGGTCAATGCGGTCGGATTACCGGGGCCGGGGCTTGAAGCATTGCTTGACCGCGGAGAGTGGCAACGGAGAGTGGGGCCGTTCTTTTTGTCATTTATGTCAACTGGAAAAACGCGCGCTGAGCGTATGAATGAAATGCGCCGCGCTGTTGCGATCCTTGAGCCGCGACTCTCCGAGTTCAAAGCACCGATCGCATGGCAGCTCAATATTTCTTGTCCGAACGTCGGGGTGCGCCAAGAAGAACACTTCGATGAAGTTATCGAGGCGCTCAAAATCGGTTCTGCGCTTGGTATTCCGCAGATGGTGAAATTCAGTTGCTACGGGCTTGACCCGGGAATGGTATACGAGGTTGGCAACGACACGAACTGTGACGGAATCTGTCTCTCGAACACGATACCATGGGACAGTCTGCCAGACACTAAGAAGATTGGTGCGTTCGGTTCGATCGTTTCGCCGCTCCGTCGCCGCGGTATCGACGCTGACGGAGGGTATTCCGGTCCGTATCTTCGTCGCCTGAATATCCTTTTTTTACACCTCTTGAACTCCATTGGGTTCAAGAAGCCGATTAACGCCGGCGGGGGAATTACCCACCCATATCATGTTGTCGACTATGCTCGCGCCGGCGCCTCGTCGGTGTTTATTGGGACGGTGGGCACATATCGTCCGTGGCGGGTTCCCGCTATCACGCGCGAGGCGTATCGAGCGTTTGATGGAGAATAATCATCCTCCCCGAGTTGTTGAAACAGCTCGGGGAGTTTTATTTGGTGGTCATTGCGTTAAAAAGTTCGCACGTGTTTCCGAAAAGACCGCTTGCTTGCCGTGCGGAGTGGGGGCGATCTTTATGAATAAAGACACAAGCGATGGTGATACGGCGATGCGCGGAACGTATTACATACCCTGTTCTCTTGTTGCGCTTCCGAACAGCAGTTTTTGCATGAAGCCGCCGACGACGGTGATGAGAAGTCCGAAAAGTACCAGTCCGACAAAACGTGCGGCGATGGCGGTTATTTCACCAATGAGGGTTTCTGGCGCGACATGATTGATTCCTCCCAAAATAACTTCTACCGCCCATACCATGCCGAGGAACATATTGGAAAATTCGGCACGGTATCCTTCAATAAGGTACATAAACGCGCCGAACATGACAATCGCGCTTGTAAGCGCGAGGAAATATATTTTGAGATTTAAGTTCTCGACGCGCAGGCGCTCTTCCGAGCGCGTGGTGGGGTGGGTGGTAATGCGCGCGAGTTTGGTAAGCCGTATTATTCGTAAGAATCGGAGAATTCGTAATATGCGCGTTGTTTTTAGGAAGGTGAGATTGCCGAGCATAAAAAAAGTCGGGAGTATGGCAAAAAGATCAATGATGCCAAAAAAACTGAATGCGTAACGGGTCTTTTGCGCGGCAAAACGCACAACATATTCAATAGTAAAAAAGAAAACAGCGACATATTCAATCGTCATAAACAAGTAATCATATGACGCAAACGCCGCGACGCTTTGAAATGCCAGTGAGGTAACCGAAAGCAGGGTAAGAAACGCCAGTGTGTCATTGGCATGGGAAAACCATCGCGAGCGCGGATTTTCCAGAGCTTCGTACAATGATTGGAAAACAACGTATTTCGTGTTCGTTGTTTGCGCTGTGCTTTTTGTGTGTTTTCTCATTGGATTGATGTACCAAGTATCTCATAAATGTACGATACATCGCAAGAATGTGGTTAACCTTTCTTCAAATTTGAAATAGCGGGCTATGTTGAGTTTAGTGGAAATTCCCTTGTTGCAGAACTAGGAAAATAGGGATATGTATAATAAAATCCCAGAAAATATGGTGTAATATTTTCATGTCACAAACCAATTGAGTTGCTGTCGGAATGAAAAATATTGCACGTATCCCCATTTTCCCAATATTGTGCCTCGTTCATTCTACTATTTTTACTCTTCATCTGGAACAAAATACAGTGCCACAGAATTTATACAGAATCTTTTTCCAGTGGGTTGTGGCCCATCATCAAACACATGTCCGAGATGCGAGCCGCAGGCATCGAGAACTTCAATCCTTTCGTCCGAAAGTCCGATTTCTTTTCGAAGAACAAGCACATCCTCTGTTATGGGAGCCCAGAAACTTGGCCAGCCAGTACCAGAATCGTATTTCTGTTCCGACCTAAAGAGTGGCTTATCACAACCAATGCTGTAGTATGTTCCTTTTTGTTTTTCGCTATTAAGCTTGCCAGAAAATGGAGCCTCTGTACCTGCTTCTCTCAAGACATAATACTGCTCGGGAGTCAGAATTTCTTCCCAGTGATCCTTGACTGCACTGCTTTCACGCATGTTCTGTGCTGAAGAAGACAGACTCCGCAGGGAATAAACAGCACCACCTATCAGAAACAAAGATATGACCAAGAGTATAAAGATTACTTTTTTAGGTAGATGAGAAAAATTATGCATGGATATTATTTCAAATAGCTATCAAACCATATAGCATGACAGGTATATCCTGTTGGATTTTTCTGTAGGTAGTCCTGATGATATTCTTCGGCTTTATAAAACTTATCGAGAGGTTCAAGCGTAGTGACAACAGGATCTCTCCATCGTTTTGACTTGTTTACGATTTCAATAAAATCCTCACTTTCCTCTTTCTCCTCTTCACTTCCATAGAAAATAGCGGATCGATAGGATGTGCCCCGGTCGTTCCCTTGTTGGTTGAGCGTATTTGGATTATGAATCTGGAAGAAAAAATTGAGAAGCTTTTTGTATGACGTTTTTGACGAATCGTATTCTATCTCCACTGCCTCGGCATGACCCGGATGGTTTTCATATGTCGGATTTTTGTTTGCTCCGCCTGTATAGCCGACTTCGGTAGTTATCACTCCGGGCTGAATTCTAATCAAATCCTCAAGACCCCAGAAACATCCTCCTGCTAATACGATTTTCTTGTTCATAATTATTTGGCGCTAAGGTCTTCAAAACAGACCGAATTCATGCAGTATCTTTTCCCCGTTTTTGTCGGACCGTCATTAAATACATGGCCAAGATGTGAATTGCAGACCGAGCATATTGTCTCCACTCTTTTCATCCCGTGAGAAGTATCTTCAATATTTCTCACTGCTCCAGGTAGGGCTTCATCAAAGCTTGGCCAGCCAGTACCAGAATCAAACTTTGACTCAGCCTTAAAAAGCGGGTTGCCACACGCGGCACATTTGTAGAATCCGTCTTTGTCAGGACGAATAAGCTTTCCGGAAAAAGCAGGTTCTGTGCCCTTTTGTCGCAGGACTTCATATTGTTCTGGTGTTAATTTCTTCCTGAACTCTTCTTCATTTTTAGGCATGTTGTCATTCATGTATTTTATTTGTTTAACCAAACGTAAAGGTAAAAGCTTGTAATCCTACTTTCGGTATTACAATACGCAAAACATGCTTTCCATAATCAGCATCTTGGATGAGTGTGTAGAGTGTTTCGTTCTTAATGGTCACTTTCTTTACGAACACATCGTCTTTATAAATTTCAACCTCGACTCCTTCAAATGACCCTGCGGTTATGTAGACATTTTTTGCCTCGTAGCGAAAGACGATACTTCCCGCACTTTTATTTTCGGCGTATTCGGAAGTTATATTCCATGTACCACCAAGGTAAAGTTTGTTGAAAGAGATTGATGAAGGAATCAAAAGAGTCTGCTCACCCATACGGCCCACGGTACCGTTTGCAAGGTATTCATTTCTCGCAGATCCAAAATATACTTCCGGACTTTTTACCTTGCCAGGTTCCACAAACACAACATTTTCTGGTTTTGATATATTTGAGGACACCTCTGCATTCATATCTAGTCTATCCGCCCGTTCTCGAAGAGCTTTTTGTATTGCAACTTCTGTCTCTTTGTATTGACCTTCTCCAGCATGGCCATAGACAATATACCCATCTATATCAATTAAATATTTCCTCGGCCAATATTGATTCTTGTAAGCTTGCCAAGTAGAAAAATCATTATCAAGTACCACTGGATATTTTATACCAAAATCTTTTACTGCTTTTTCTACATTCTCTTGAACTTTTTCAAAAGAAAATTCCGGAGTGTGAAGACCGATAATCACAAGCCCTTCATCCTCATATTCTTTATACCACTCGTTTAGATATGGAATAGTGCGCCTACAATTGATACAGCTATATGTCCAAACATCTAACAACACAACTTTTTTGCCCTTAAATTCGCCTATAGTTACAGGTAAATTATTTGTATTTATGAAACCATCGGGGGTGCTTATGTCAGGCGCAAGGGTGAATTTTTCACCTTTTTCTTTAATGGTTAAGAATGACTCTTCGTTTGCCTTGGTTTTGTCTCCAAGTCCGGTGTTTTCGTCCGCGTTTGAGGCGCTATCTACACTTGCATCTTTTTTATCATTTTTCTCTAACAACCTTTGTTCAATTTTGGTTACATCCAAAAATCCTGCATCAAGTAAACCAATTTGAAGTTTTTTGTCATATCCAGAAATAATAGCTATTGCTACTAAAATGAAAATGACTCCAAATATCTTTTTAAACCAACCTCTTGGATCTGAAACTTTTCCGACTTTCGCCATAATACGTTCACCCAAAAGAGCGACGAATATGAGGGCGAGCGATAATCCTAAAACATAAGTAAAAAGATAGACAATTCCCAAGAGAAGCGAGACGGGCAAGACTGTCGCCAAGATAACAAAGTATGTCGGACTACAAGCAGAAAAAATAGGTCCAAGGGATGCACCGATGATCACATCTCCCCAAACACTATTCTTTTGATATCCTTTTGTTAATACTTTATTTGATTTGATGCTTAAGGTGTTTGCAAGGGAAAATTTTTCCCATAGATCAGGGAAAACCATAGTCAAACCAAATAAGAAAATAATTCCACCAGAAATCCATTTCCAGAAATCTTGAGGAATATCAATCAACAAGGAGCTTGCCTTAAGAAGCAGTGTGAATAGTATGACCGAAATTCCAAGCGATGCCACAACCACAAAAAGTCTTCTCCTGCTTGGGGTAGTGCCTGTGATAGAGTGCCCTATTATCACAGGAAGGAGAGGCAGAATACACGGTGCAAGCACCGTGAGTATTCCTGCGATAAACGAGATCAGGAGAAGCAACATGTTATTTTACTTCTGCTACAAGTGCCGAGAGTGTCGGACTACCGCTCCACTTTTTGATTAGATTTCCATCTTTATCAACCTGCACAAATGTATGCTGATACGTAACGCCATATTTTTGTTTGAGCGCAGTAGAATTATCGTAATTCACATCAAGAATAGCTAGGCTTCCGGGAATTTTTGAAAGATTAGCTTTAATGTCCGCGTCTAACGTTCTACAAGTCGGACACCAGCTTGCTCTGAAAAATAAAACTACGTCGTGAGTAGCGGAAGCGAGAGCCACTTTTTCCGGGGCGTACGCTTCGTATGAACCCGCCTTCATCACAGTGTCGCTTTTATCCATCATGCTTGTCTCGTCTTTTTTCATCATACCGTCGGTTTCTGTAGTGTCAGCTTTTATCATGTCGTCTTTTTCTTTCTGCTCCATCGCTTTCTTTTCCATCATGGCTTTTTCTTCAGCCATCTTTTGATCCTCCATGGCCTTCTGTTCCATTTGCTCTTTAGCCATCATTGCATCATTTTTTGCATTGTTGGATATATAGATTCCTCCAACAATCACCGCCAACACGATAACCCCAATAACTATTCCTATATTTTTGTTCATAAAAATTTGTTAATTACTAACTTATAATGTTAATAAATAAAGTATATAAAATAACAAAACGAATGTAAAGTACACTTTACATTCGTTTTGTGGATAACTGCATTTTAGAGATTTTTGTCGTTCCAGAAACGAGTCGTGATTTTTACGATTATCATGACTATCAGAGTAATCACTAACCACGAATCTACCTTGTGTGAGTATCCTTGTATCACAATGCCGAGCATGAGAATTGCTGATCCTGCGAGAAACGCGTTTCTTCCCGCAAGTGAACGGTTTACATCATCGCGTTCATCAAATACTTTTTCTTTTAGAATAAAGCTCGCAAATATACCAAAAAGAACTAGCAAGGCAACAAGCATTCCCATTACCATCATGTCCGGCATCCAAAAATGAAAAGGGTTCATGAGTAAAATTGCCAACACTACGAGAGCGAGAGGCACGATTATTTCTTTTGTAATTTTATTTTTCATAGGAAATTTTAAAAATATGTTCAACCGGTAATTTAAAGTAGCCGGCGATTTTAAGGGCAAGCAATACAGATGGTGTATAGTTTCCTTTTTCAATCGCAATGATTGTCTGGCGGCTCACCTTCAGTCTTTCCGCAAGCTCTTCCTGCGTGATATTCTTTTGAGTCCGTAATGTATTCACTTCATTTACAATATATTCTTGCATGATTTGTAACACAAGTTTACATAATCAAACCAAAATGTCAATCTGACTTTACATATAGTTTTGTAATATTTTAGAAGTTCAAATTCATTTAAAATGAAAAATAGGGATATGTATAATAAAATCAAGGGCGTGGACGCCCTGGCGGAAATGTCCGAGGCGCAAATACCTCTGTGCTTGCCCCTCCCACCCTGTGCGCGCACATCCCACCCGCGAAAGACAGAAGGGATCGCGGGCGGGGCTCCCTAGTTTTTAATCTCACTCGAAACATCTTCGAATATACCCGCAACCCTTCACCCCGAACTATTGACGTATCGTGTAAAGTGTCCTGCAAGCGTTTTGAGGGCATTGACTTTAAATCGTAGTCAATATAGGATATATTTGATGGGAACAAATTATTATGACAAACTGCTTACACGATGAAATTATTGGGCAAACAACAATTGCACGACTTCAAAGAGAAACACGCTGATGCCCGATCGCATATCGAATCGTGGGAGGCAGAAGTCGAGAGCATGGAATGGAAAACGCCTCACGAGCTCAAGAGCATGTTCCCCAGCGCAGACACACCAGGCAACCAGCAAGCAATTTTTAATATATGCGGCAATAGGTACCGGTTGTGGGTACAGGTCGAGTATAAGCAAAGGATAGTGTTAGTAAGGAAGATCGGAACGCACAAGGAGTACAGCAAGTGGAAAATCGTATAAAACCATGACCCAGATAAAAGTCATAAAAAATCAAAAAGACTACGAAGAAGCTCTCAAACTCGTTGAGGAGCTTATGAGCCGCAGTCCCAATCCTGACACTGACGATGGCGCACAACTCGAACTTCTTAGCGTCCTCATCGAGGACTACGAGACAAAACAATTTCCGAGTGCTCTTCCTAGTCCTGTCGAAGCAATCAAATTCCGCATGGAACAAAGCGGCTTTAAACCTGTTGACCTTGTGCCATACATTGGCAGTCGTAGTCGCGTTTCCGAAATACTTTCTGGCAAACGACAACTTACGCTTGATATGGTTCGCGCTCTTGCCACCGGCCTTGGAATACCGGAAAAAGTTCTCGTACAGAAACCTGACCAATCGGAGGAATCGCGCTACGAACGCTGGGACGTACGAATAGTCAAAGCGATGGAGAGTTATGGATACTTTGGCAATAAGACATTAAAAAAATTTAGCAAAGGTGAATTACTGAAAGATTTTTTTGGTTCTTTTAGTGGAAATTTACAACCTGTGGCGCTTCTCCGTAGCGGTATCAGTCATCGTTCTGCCCCCCGAACAGATACCGGGGCATTAGACGCTTGGAAAATTCGTGTACTCCAAAAAGCAGAGAAAATAAAAATGCCTGTGAAATACAAACACGGGGTTATTGATATTGAATTCATGCGCAATCTTGTCAAATTAAGCACAGAAAGTGATGGGCCGATCGTAGTATGCGAAGAGCTAAGAAAAATAGGAATCAAAGTGGTGATAGAACGACATCTTCCAAAAACTTTCCTCGATGGCGCAGCAATTCTAGAGGATAAAGATAATCCGATAATTGGTATTACGCTTCGGTATGACCGCCTTGATAGTTTCTGGTTCACACTTATGCATGAAGTGGCTCATGTGGCGCGACATTACGGCCAAGACATCAGCATCTTTTACGACGAAAAGCTATTAGAGAAAGACGGAAGTCAAATGACCGAAGATGAGCGCAAAAGAGAACATGAAGCCGACGGATGGGCAGAAGAAGCTGTTTTGCCGGACAGTAAATGGGAAATCAGCAACGCAAAAATTACACCTTCTCCTATGGCAACACAAAGTCTTGCCAACGAGCTCGGTATTAACATCGCTGTGATTGCTGGCGTTGTGCGATTCAAACACCAAAACTTCTTCTATTTGAACAAAATTGTCAACGACGAGTCTGCAAAAGTGCGACAGCTATTTCCTGATGCGTTTAAGATGAAAACAAAAGTATGAGTATCCTTGGCGAAATAAAAATCAACAAAAACATACAGGCGTACTTAGCTCTCGGTATAGTCGTTGTTGGAGTGCTCGGATGGTTATTTGGATTTTTTGATTTTATCCCAAAGCTGAGCACCCCTTTTGGCGATTTTGTTAAAACAGAAAATACTGCTGCAGTAAGCGTAATTAGTACGGCGACAAGCACAATCAATATTGCAAATATTATAGATCGGGTACAAACATCAAAAACTTCTAAAGAAGCAGAGGACTTACTCGACCTTTATAAAGACACTCCGGTAGTTGGTTCTGGCAAGTATTCAAACGAATGGAAGACATCAGAAACTGAAGGGCCTCGTTTGGGTATCACTATTAGCAATAGGACAGTCCAGTGCAATTTTGAACCGGAATGGAAAAAGAAACTGCGACTATATCGACTCGGAGATCAAATAAGCTTCTCGGGCACGTTCCGTTTTATTGAGTTCAGGGGCTTTTATTATGTAGACGGATGTTCAGTGATTGAAAACTAAAACATGAAAATGACACCAATAAAACCATATGTCCCCATACTGCGTTGGAGGCCAGCAGAAATGCTCGCTTTCGAACGTCTCTCCCCCGAAGGTCGCGAACTCCTGACGCCGTTCATTGAATTTATCATGCCACCGCCAAAGACAGACAAAGACGATCGACGAAAGATCGTGGAGGACGAGAAAAGCAAGTTTTTAAGACAGTTACCAGACGTAGGGAAACGTCTTCTCAAATATTGTGGAAGAAGCACAGTATTCCTTGATGTACATTTACTCGACGGGGATATACGAGCATCTTCCTTCGAAAACATCCTGTCTGCTGCGACTGAGGTCGATCTTTTTTCGATTCCAGTAGTGCATATTATTCCAGTGGTCGGAACTGATGCTGATATGGCAACACGCAAAGTTGCGGTCAAATACGCGAAAATCGATGGCAGAGGAATGTGCATCCGGATTGATAACTCACATTTCAAAGACGAAAACTTGACGACTCACATCGATGCATTCGTGAACGATAGCGGGCTTGATATAAAAAATGTCGATATAGTGGTCGACCTTCAGACGGTTGCCGAAACCGTAACGGCAGCATCCGTTGTTGAGAAAATTTCTCGTCTTCCGCAAATTAAAGTTTGTCGCTCCTTTATTCTTACGGGGGGATCATTCCCTAGAGATTTAAGCGAGCTTGAGGTATTCAACGTACATGCTCTACCGAGAACTGATTGGAAGTTGTGGCAAGGAGTTTTTCAAAGCGACAAGCTCACCCGCAAGCCGCTTTTCTCTGACTACACGATACAGCACCCAATTTTTTATGGATATATTCCTGGTGCGAGCGTAAGCGCAAGTATTCGATACACAGATGAAGAACAGTGGCAAGTTTTTCGTGGTCGCGCTTTGAACTATCTGGACAAAAAGAATGGCGGCAAAAGAATATCCGGCTACGATCAGTACATTGCGCACGCGAAAGAGCTCGTCAAACAACCATATTATAAACAAGCTGGTTACAGCTACGGGGACTCGGAGATTAATCGAATCGCCTCACAGGATGAAAAAACTGGAAACCCGCAAATGTGGTTGAACATCGGTATTAACCACCATTTGACACTAGTGGCGAGACAACTCGCTGATTTCCACGAGAAAATAAAGCAGTCATAACGTGCTCCCTAAGAGCATTAGGGTCATTCTTAAAGATGTTTGCGATTTTCTCATGGATCACATGGCGTGATTTTGATCGCACCCCATCAGCGGCGCCTTTCTCTTCCAAGATTCTTAGGGCCTGTGCACGCCACAACATTCTAGCCATGGATATAAGCACTCGGTTATCCTCATTCTGCCTTGCTTCACGAATAGTAAAGAAAACGACGCGCTCATCTGAATCTATCTTCGCAAGAGTGATGCCCCACCATTCCGGAATCTGGTGAATGGCATCAAGTAAATGACGCTGACCCACAACGAGCGTTATTTTGTCAAAAACTTCATTGTACTCATGTATCTGATCAAACAAGCGTGAGAGGGTATCTTTATCGCTCTTGATTTCATAACCGTGCATAACTCCGTTTATCACGGCTATATCAATCCGTGCCCTCCCATGACTCACTCCTAGTTCCTCAAAAATGTCTGCCTGTTTCCCAGTTTGCGTTCTATACTTATCCAATTCTTTTTCGATAAGTTGCCGTAATTCTGCTCGTATGATGTGGTCGTTTGTGGAAACTATTTTTTTATTTAAATTTCGTGTTTCCATGATGTAAAAGACAAGAACAACTGATATTGAAATTTTACCACAAATCAACTCTCAGCCGTCTATTTTTTTGTGTATAACTAGTTATATGCCCATCGCTTCTGCAAATTCTGTGGTATAATTTGCTTCAATGTAACGTCTCAGCATTTCCTTTTTTAAATCAAGGTTATCAGATAAGTCAGTCAGGTTTTTCACAACTAAATCACCTTTGAAATTACGGTTAGCGATGACACGACTAAGTATTTTTATTTTTTCATCTTGAGACATAGACTCATCCAATCCGGTAGTATCATACTCGCCGTCCAGATACACATAAAAATCTATATACGCGTCTAAAACATCGATCGTGCCTTTATACACGTCTTGATATTCCTTAGAAGAAAGTAATTTAATATTATTTTCTAAAAACACTCTATTTTCATTATCAAGATCATTCTTTCTCTTATCGTATAAAGATTCAAGGCTTAGTAGGAGTTGCGGTTCTTTACTAACTAGGGCCTTAATCTTAGGCAATCCATCAATACAAAAAGTTGCGATGTCTGCATCTTCTGGAACAAAGCAATTTGAATATTGACTTGATAGTGTTTTTAATTCTTCTTTTCTAAAAGCTTCACTTTTAGCAATGCTTTGATAAGAATTAAATGCAGAGTCTAACTTTCTGTCCGGATTTTTATATCCTCCCCAAGCAATTAGAGTCAAAACAAGAATACCCGCACCAATCAGCCATTTACTCTTCTTGTTCATAGTTAGTTACTTACAAGATTAATTATGATTCCAATGAGTAATAAGATTCCAAAGGGAACAAGTAAAATCAGAAGTGTTCGTTTAAAACCTTTACTGACTGGCTTAAGAGTCTTTTCCTCATCAATAACTCCCGCATCCTTTTCAAGTTTTATAATTTTTCTGCGTAAGATGGCGGAAACTCCAAGCCATACAAACCAACTGTAAGATAAATAAATGATATAGGAGAGAAAGGTGGAAGCTACTTTTGTTCCAAAAAGAAACTTGAAAATCATCACAACAATAAAGGTCAAACCTCCTACTTGAAGATTAAAATTTTGTTCTACTAGAGATTGTGTCAAAACATCAATTAAACCTAGTACCCCTAAAACAAGAGTGAGTTTATACCAGAACTTAAAATTTTTAAGTTTCTTATTTTCCATAATTCAACTTTAAATAATTGGATGTTTTATTGCCCAAAAAGTGCCAAAAAATCCAAAAAGCTATTCCGCCACCAATCAGTGGGCCTATGCCGGATCCTATGTTTCCGGAATAACCAATTTCAGTAACCCCGTCTAACACAGGTTGTAATATGAGGAAAGCAAAGGCATAAACAAGAGCATTATCTTTTAATTTTATGAAAAAATATATTGTGATTATACCTAGAATAGATAGAGCTAGACTCGCAATCGTTTCAAAACTAAATACAGAAAAAAGAAGGGCCTGAAATTCATCCGGTGTTAATATAGAGTACATGTTCAGAAGACCTAAGAAGTTATCAATTTTTATGTACGAAGCGATGACAATTATTGCAAAGAGAAACACCCCTGCTACGCCATAACTCGCTTTAAAGCGAGTAAAGATATTATTGTTTTTGATGGATTCTTCCATACCATTATTTCACAAAATAGTTTATATCTTTTTTATATAGATCGGCGAACTTCTTTAATTCTAGTATATCCAATCTCTGTTCGCCAACCTCAACGCGGGACACATACGATTGTGTGCGCTTTAGTTTTTTAGCGACATCTACCTGCCGTAAACCTGCTTCAAGCCGAGCTTTTCTCAGTTTTCCGACAAAATCCGCGTATTCTCTTGTTCGTATTGTGTCTGGCATAATATTAACAGCGTATATGCTAGATTGCAATACCTAAACTTTGCATATTATGCTAAACTGAATTTTGAACTAGCCCGACCGAGCCCCGTTTCCGCCCATTCAATTTCAAAAAAAATCCCGCCGCGAAAAAGAATAAGCATGGAAAGGCGGAACGGGGCGAGTGCAGAGCGCCGAGTCCGCGAGGCAGTGGCGGAACGATACGAGCGTACGATTTAATTTAGAGCCACCACGTGCTCCGCGCGTGCGACATCATTTGTTTTGGAAATAGGTTCTAACTTGGTACAATAGAGACATCATCAACAAACCAAACGGCTTTGAAAAAGCCGTTTGGTTATGTATTGGTGACCCTACCGGGAATCGAACCCGGGTTTCGACCGTGAGAGGGTCGCGTCCTAGCCGCTAGACGATAGGGCCATTATCGATGCCATA
>PFQT01000065.1 GCA_002788135.1 Candidatus Yonathbacteria bacterium CG_4_8_14_3_um_filter_46_25 | reverse complement strand
AGGAAGATACTTGAACGGCATGATACCGATTGAAAAGTTTAATTATTATTTATCCACAGTGTCACCCTTGAAGGTTAACTGAACAATCTGCGTCGCACTGTGCTACATTGAGAGACACGCCACTATGAATATCCTTGCCATTGAAACAAGTTGCGACGAAACGGCGGTGAGTGTTGTTTCAGCCGAGGGTCATTTCCCGCGAGCGACATATACGGTGCGCGCGAACGTCATTTTATCACAGGCGAAGCTCCACGCGCGGTATGGCGGCGTATTCCCCAATCTCGCCAAGCGCGAACACGCGAAAAACCTTGTTCCACTCTTTCGAGAAACGCTGACGCAGGCGAAGATGTACGCAGAGGACGAAGGGAGCCAAACACTCGACGCACAAACAAAAGATAAACTTACAAAGCTTTTCGAGCGTGAACCGGAACTTCTGAAGCAACTTCTTATCTTCATCCCAACTATCAAGAAGCCGCTACTTGATGCGATAGCGGTTACACATGGTCCCGGACTCGAACCCGCTCTCTGGGTCGGGATCAACTTCGCCAAGGCGCTTTCACTTGTTTGGAATATCCCGATCGTGCCGGCTAACCACATGGAAGGACACATCTTCTCGGCGTTCGTTTCCGGAGACACGTTCATCCTGCCCGAGGTCGCATTCCCTGCCGTTGCACTCCTCATCTCCGGCGGACACACCGAGCTTGTTGTCATACGCGACTGGATGCGCTACGAGCGCGTCGGAGAAACGCGCGATGATGCCGTCGGCGAAGCGTTTGATAAGGTCGCGCGCATCCTCGGCCTCCCCTATCCCGGCGGCCCCGAAATATCACGGGCGGCGGCAAAAGGCGCGCCGAATAGCGAATACAAACTCCCCCGACCCATGATCGCAACCAGCGATCTTGATTTTTCGTTTTCCGGTCTCAAAACAGCCGTGCTCTACATGGTGAAAAAGATCCCCAATCTTACCGAAGAGATCAAAGCTGATATTGCCCGCGAATTCGAGACGGCCGTAACCGATGTTCTCGTTAAAAAAACATTGGAGGCGGCGAAGCGTTACGGCGCACGGACGATTATCCTTGGCGGAGGCGTGACTGCGAACAAAACGATTGTCAAAGCGATCCGTACAACCGCGCAAACACTGTCCGGCGTCACTTCTGTTTATACCCCCGATCCGAAACTCTCGGGCGATAATGCCGTCATGATCGGCATCGCGGGACTGACACGGCTTTTCGCGGGGGAAACAGCGAAACCACACACCATCAAAGCGCACGGAACACTGCTCCTCTCTTAAAAAACGGCTAGGAAAAATAACGCGATATGGTATTATATTCTCGTGAGAACAGCGAAAAATAACGACGAAAACAAGGTTGTTGAGGATGCAAACGAACGTCTGCTCAAGCCCTACGACCCAAGCGCGACAGAAGATCGAATATACGAGCTTTGGGAGAAAGGCGGCTTTTTCAACCCCGATATATGCGTAAAAGCAGGTGTGTGCGATCCTGATGCCGAGCCATTTTCTATCGCTCTCCCTCCGCCGAATGTTACCGGTACGCTTCACATGGGGCACGCCGCGATGCTTGCCATTGAGGACATTCTCGTCCGATACAATCGTATGCGCGGCAAAAAGACGCTCTGGCTTCCGGGAACCGATCATGCCGCGATCGCCACGCAAAGCAAAGTCGAGGGAATCATCTACAAAAAAGAGGGGAAACGTCGCCACGACCTTGGACGCGAGGAATTCCTCAAGCGCGTGCGACAGTTTGCCCAAGAAAGCCACGATACGATCGTCAACCAGGTCAAAAAGATGGGCTCATCAGTCGACTGGAGCCGTGAGGCGTACACACTCGATGAAAAACGCAACCTCGCCGTACGCACCGCATTCAAGCGAATGTACGACGATGGGCTCATTGAGCGCGGCTATCGAATCGTCAACTGGTGCCCAAATTGTTATTCGACGCTCTCCGACGATGAGGTGGCGTATCAAGAAGGCGCGGCAACACTCTATACGTTCAAATATTCGAAAGATTTTCCATTCGAAATCGCGACCACGCGGCCGGAAACAAAACTTGGCGACACGGCCGTTGCGGTACATCCGAACGACACACGCTACAGAGAATACATCGGGCAAACATTTACCGCCGACCTCGGACACGGACCGCAAGAGATCAAAGTGATCGGCGATGAGCACGTCGAGCCGGAATTCGGCACCGGCGCACTCGGCGTTACTCCCGCACATTCGATGACCGACTACGAAATGGCGCAGAAAAATAACCTGCCGATTGTGAAAGTAATCGACGAGCGCGGACGAATGACCAAAGAGGCCGGCAGCGAATACGAGGGGCTCAAGGTCAAAGAGGCACGCGAGAAGTTCGTCATCTGGCTCAAAGAGAATGATCTTATGACCGCCGAGGAGAAAACCCCGCAGAACTTGAGCGTATGTTACCGATGCGGTAAGCCGATCGAACCGCTCCCCTCACGGCAGTGGTTTGTTATGGTAGACAAACCGTTCACGATTACACACTCAAACATCAAAGGTGTCGAAAACGAAAGCACGGTCACACTCAAAGAACTCATGCTGAAAGTCGTTGAGAATGGGCAGATCGTCATTACTCCCGACCGATTCGAAAAAGTGTACCGCCACTGGATCGACAACCTGCACGACTGGTGTGTCTCGCGGCAAATATGGTTCGGACATCAAATTCCAGTGTGGTATAAAGGAGCACTCGATACAACAAGCACGGAAGACACGCGCGAAATATATGTTGGCACCGAACCGCCACAAGGGACGGATTGGCGACAAGATCCCGACACACTCGACACATGGTTCTCAGCAGGGCTTTGGACATTTTCAACACTTGGATGGCCCGACAATGCAAAGACGGCGCGAGTAGGCGCGCACGGACCGGAAAACGATTTTGCGAATTTCCACCCGACCTCGGTTCTTGAAACCGGCTACGATATTCTCTTTTTCTGGGTCGCCCGCATGATCCTCATGACCACCTATATGCTCGGTGATATCCCGTTCGAAAACGTGTACCTGCACGGCTTGGTACGCGATGATAAGGGTCGCAAGATGAGTAAATCGCTCGGCAACATCATCGATCCGCTCGACATGATCGCCACATATGGTGCCGATGCCACGCGTATGTCGCTTATTATCGGCACGACTCCCGGGAACGATATGAAACTCTCGGAAGATAAGGTTAGGGCATACAAACGCTTTACGAATAAACTCTGGAACATTACCCGCTTTGTTGCCGCGAACACGGCCAACTTTGATCAAAACACGCCGATCGAGACCGCCGAAATTGACAAAAAACTTCTCGAAGAACTTTCTGCGCTCACCCGCGAGGTTACGGGCGACATCGAGAAATTTCGTTTCTACCTCGCGGGCGAAAAACTCTACCGCTATGCGTGGCACCGTTTTGCAGACGAGATAATCGAAGAGAGCAAGGCGCGACTTGCGGGTGGTGATGAGAACAACAAGCGCTCGACGCAATACATGCTTCGCACGTCGCTTCTAACCATCATCAAACTTCTTCATCCGTTCATGCCCTTTGTGACGGAAGAAATCTGGGGTATCCTTAAAGAAAAAGATGAAAAACCGCTCATCGTAACCCCATGGCCGGAAACTCGATAACAATTGCAACGGTCTTGTTCGCCATCGCTGGCGGAATTTTGCCGACTCTTTTGTGGCTTTGGTTTTGGCTGAAGGAAGATGCGAAAAAACCGGAACCAAAGAGATTGCTCGTCGCGTGTTTTACGGCAGGATTTCTCACAGTTGCTATCGCGATCGTACTTGAGGACGCGGTTCAGAACATATTTACCAACACGCTTTTCCCCAACGACTATTTTACTCCGATAGTGTTCTTTGCCATCATCGAAGAAACACTCAAGTATTTCGCGGTTTACATGATCGCATTCCGTAACGCAGATTTTGATGAACCAATCGATGCGATCGTTTACATGATCACCGGCGCGCTCGGGTTCGCCGCAATAGAAAATATTCTTTATATCACCGCCGCGGTAGGACAAGCCGGCGCCATGCTTGGCATCATTGCCGGTAATTTACGATTTGTCGGAGCAACCCTCTTGCATACCGCCACGTCAGGCATCGTCGGAATCGCGGTCGGCCTTGCATTCTACATGAACAAAGAGAAAAAACATCTCCACCTTGCCATCGGGTTAATCACAGCTTCTTTATTGCATACCTTGTTTAATTTATCTATAATTAAGACTGACAATATCGGAGAAGTATTGTTTGTCTTTTTATTGTTGTGGCTCTTGATCGTTCCCATAATGCTCTTTTTTGAAAAAGTCAAAAAGATACACTCTAAAACGAACAAGGAGGAATTTATATAAGGACAAAAATCGTTTTTATTAACCCTTTAACAAAAAACCAATGAAATCAGCCAAAGATAAAAAAACTTTTTTTGAACGGCTTACCGGTGGCGGCAATGTCGACAACGATGATTACGATGATGATGTTTCCGAAGGTTTGTCCACTGAAACGAAAGACAACGGATGGATCGAGGAAGACAACGAGGAGGGACAGTTAACCGTTGATGTGTACCAGACCGGCGAAGATATCATCATCCAGACGATGGTGGCGGGAGTGCGACCGGAAAACCTCGATATCGCCATCTCACGGGATATGGTCACCATAAAGGGCAAGCGCGAACGCCATAACCACACGATCCCCGATGACAACTACTTCTACCGCGAACTCTACTGGGGCACATTTTCGCGAACCATCCTCCTTCCTCAAGAGATCGAGCCGGAGTCCGCGGAAGCTTCCGAGAAATATGGGTTGCTCAGTTTAAAACTCCCGAAGATAGATAAAGAGAAGCAACTAAAGATCAAAGTGAAAGCGGGGTAATAAACAATCACATCAATGAAAGAATCTCCGAACCAGGAAAACACGGATCCCAATGAACAACTTATTGCTGATATGGAAAAATATATCGGCGCGAGAGATTTTGACTCCGCGTATAAAACGTTTGAAGGGATCAAAGACGAGAATGAGAAGATCGAAGCGGCAATAATCATAGCGGCCGCGCTTTTGGGTGACGGCAATGACCGCGGGGCACAACTCTATATTGAAAAGATATCAAGCGAATGGGACCAACTTGCCGCGATTTTTGAAACCACTCTGCGTGTCCAAAAAGCGCATGGTGGAGAAAAAGATGAACTAATACAAGATTTCATGAGGAATATGGCTGACATAGTTGATAGAGAAAAGGCGGAGAAAGTATTACAAAACATGAAAGAAAGGGTGATAAGCCCTGACGAAGTACGCGCGAAAGAAGCGCAACAATACGCAACATCAGGCGATCTGGATGCGGCGATTGAACGTGCGAATACCCTGACAGACGATCACTTAAGAGCAAAAATATTTGCTGATATAGCGTGGGAAATGTACCGCGGACGAAGTGACGAAGAATCAGAAAATGAACAGAAAGCGCGTCTTTCCATGGCTCAGATAGCCCTTGAACAAATAATGGACAAGCGAGACAAGATGGCAGCGGCGATGCACATCCTCATACGTGGCGGGAAAGAAGGTAATTCAGTCA
>PFQT01000018.1 GCA_002788135.1 Candidatus Yonathbacteria bacterium CG_4_8_14_3_um_filter_46_25 | reverse complement strand
GTCGGCGTCGGCAATCACCTGACCCCAAAAATACACATGGTTTTTGTCCTTGGCGTAATCTTCGCTCAACACAACAAAGCTGGCGGGGTCGGCGTCGGCAATCACCTGACCCTTAAGATACACATTGTTTGTGTCCTTGGCGTAACCGTTCTCTAGCACAACAAAGCTGGCGGGGTCTGCGCTTGTTAGTATACTACCTATATAATACACATTGTTTGTGTCCTTGGCGTAACCGTTCTCTAGCACAACAAAGCTGGCGGGGTCGGCGTCGGCAATCACCTGACCCTTAAGATACACATTGTTTGCGTCTTTGGCGTACTTTCCCTCTAGCACAACAAAGCTGGCGGGGTCGGCGCCGGCAATCACCTGACCCTTAAGATACACATTGTTTTTGTCCTTGGCGTAATCGTTCTCTAACACAACAAAGCTAGCGGGGTCGGCGTCGGCAATCACCTGACCCCAAAAATACACATTGTTTGTGTCCTTGGCGTAATATTCGCTCAAAGTAACAAAGCTGGCGGGGTCGGCGCTTGTTCGTATCTTACCTAAATAATACACATGGTTTTTGTCTTTGGTGTAATATTCGCTCAAAATGACAAAGCTGGCGAGGTCGGCGTCGGTAATCGCCCGACCCCCATAATACGCATGGTTTTTGTCCTTGGCGTAACCGTTCTCTAGCACAACAAAGCTGGCGGGGTCTGCGCTTGTTAGTATACTACCTAAATAATACACATTGTTTGTGTCCTTGGTGTACTTGTTCCCTAGCACAACAAAGCTGGCGGGGTCGGCGCTTGTTCGTATCTTACCTAAATAATACACATGGTTTTTGTCTTTGGTGTAATATTCGCTCAAAACAACAAAGCTGGCGAGGTCTACGTCGGCAATCACCTGACCCGCATAATACGCATGGTTGGTGTCCTTGGTGTAATGGTTCCTTAGCACAACAAAGCTGACGGGGTCGGCGTCGGTAATCGCCCGACCCTCACGAAACACATGGTTTTTGTCCTTGGTGTAATATTCGCTCAAAATGACAAAGCTGGCGGGGTCGGCGTCGGCAATCATCCAACCCTTACGAAACACATGGTTTTTGTCCTTGGCGTACTTTCCCTCTAGCACAACAAAGCTGGCGGGGTCGGCGCTTGTTCGTATCTTACCTAAATAATACACATGGTTTTTGTCTTTTGCATAACCTTCGCTCAAGACGACAAAGCTTGCGGGGTCGGCACCGATAATCGCCCTATACCCATAATACGCATTGTTTTTGTCTTTGGCGTAACCTTCGCTCAAGACGACAAAGCTGGCGGGGTCTGCGCCGTCAATCGCCTGACAGTAATAATACACACGATTTTTGTCTTGTAGATAAGAAAAAATTAGGTGATACCTGTTGGATGCCATATCCGCATCATCCGGTATTGGTGGATCTCCAACAAAAGAATAATCTGCGAAATCATCGACAGAAAGCGGTGACGAGAAGCCCGCGGATTTGCATTGTTCATTATACTGTTCTATGTCCTGTTTGGTTGCCTGTCGATTCGCGCGTGGCGTGTCGGAGTCAAATTGAGAAACCGCGGGTACTTCATTTTCATTTCCATCGCCTTCAGACGATAGTACAGATTTATCCTCTTTCTGCCCGCTTGACAGAGACCACCCGATAGCGACACCTCCGACAACAACAAAAAACACAATGCCCGCCACGATTACTATGCCAACGCTTTTTTTGCGCGTGGAGAGACCCGCCGGCGCGGCGGAGACTTTTCCGGCATCGCTTTCGCTTTCGTTATTGCTTATTGATACCGGCGGTGGCGTTTCGCGCGGCGTTGTCATTTCACATGCCGTGTTCAGCCCTTCCGCTACATCGGCGGGGTTCCACCCGCTCCGCAGAAGTTCTTGCTCGATGGCATCGCGTGAGATTCCGTTCTTGACGCATGATGTGATATATTCAATGAGTTTTTGGTCGGTCATGGAGATTTGTGTGATTTTTACTGTACTGTTTAGAATTTCACGTTCACTGGCTCTTTCGCTTCCGATCCCTCTTCAAGTTCGAAAAATTCGCGCGTTTCAAACTTGAACATACCAGCAACAATATTGCTTGGGAATGAATCGGTCATAATATTAAGGTCGCGCACGTTCGCGTTGTAAAACCGGCGCGCGGCTTGTATCTTATTCTCCGTGTCGGAGAGTTCGCGCTGAAGCTCAAGAAAGTTCTGGTTCGCTTTCAAGTCAGGATACGCTTCGGCGACGGCAAAAAGCGATTTGAGCGCCCCGGCGAGCATATTTTCCGCTTGCGCCTTTTCGGCAACGCCACCCGCGCCCATCGCGGCCGCGCGCGCTTTGGTCACATTCTCAAACGCTTCTTTTTCGTGAGTGGCATACCCTTTGACCGTTTCGACAAGATTCGGAATCAAATCATAACGACGTTTGAGTTGAACATCGATATCCGCCCACGCTTCTTTCGCCCGCGCCGTAAGCCGAATAAAACCATTGTACGAGAAAATCCCCCACAGAACAACCACTGCGATAATCGAAAGTATTACATAGATAATTTGCATACGTTTATTTTATATTCTCACTAATAAAAATTTATTCGACTTCAAAGTTAAGAAGATACGCTATGTATTATTTATTAAACCAGCGCCACCAAACTTTCTTACCAATCTTCCATAATACCAGAAGCACCAATGCGACCGTAAGTATCCACAAGATGATGATGGGGAGATGGAACATGACCGCGATAATAAAGTTCATATACCCGACAAGACTCGCGAGCGCGTCTTTGATGGCAAGCTTCACCACGACAAGCGGACTCCACACTACCCCGAACACCTCGACATCCGCTTCCGAAATCAAACCCACATGTATCGTGGACAGATCGACCTGCTGACTCAAATATTTAAGCTGACCTTCTTGTGATTCAATGCGCCCGCGAAGGTCGGCGAGCCGGTCAGTAATGGTAACAATGTCATCGATTTTGGTCGCCCGTTTAAGTATCTCGGCATACTGCGTTTCTTCCGCTTTTAAGTTTTTCAGCCGCGCTTCGTAGTCGATAAACTGTTCGGTAACATCGCTTGCGTTTATATCCTCGCGCTCGATGGTAACCGCGATTGTTTTTATCTCGGCGACTGCCGCATCGAAATTCGTTGCCGGAACCCTGATAGCAACCGATCCCGCTTTTCTGTCTCCGGTGGTAATGTAGATATTGGCGTTTTCGACAAAACCGCCGTGCTTCCTTGCGATTGACTTTATGTCTTCAACCGCATCATCGGTTTTTTTGACTACAAGCGAAAGCGACGCGTTGTTGATAACTTTCCGATCAGTAACCACTGATGGTGATGTTGGCACCGGAACATTAACGCTTGAAGTTACATCGCCCTCCATCCCGCGTCCCATGAAGCCCGTATCGTATGAAACGGTTTTGGAATCCATTCCCAAAAGGTCATACTGAAATGGACCGGGTCGTCCGCCCATGACTCCGAGCACAGCCAACACTATTACAAAAACAACAACTGTCGTCACTCCGCTCGCGATGATTGGTTTCTTGTTTCTGATGACAAGATTCCGCGCTTCTTTTGTGTTCATAAGAAAAAATTATGACTAATTTATTTTATTGCGTAATTATACCAAAAGACACCACCGAAAACAACAACGCCATAGGTGCGTTGTTGTTGTTTTTTGAGTTTTTTATGGCGTTGCGATCTAGTAATCCATCCCCATACCGCTTCCTCCCATACCGCCCGTCGGAGCATCGCTTTCCTTTTTAGGTTCGTCGGCGATGGCGACTTCGGTCGTCAGAAGCACTGCCGCCGCGCTTGCGGCGTTCTGTACGCCACTTCGCGTCACCTTCACCGGATCAATGATCCCTTCGGCGATCATATCGGACACAATCTTATCCTTGCCCGCGTTATACCCGGAATTACCTTTCCCTTCTTTTACCTTCTCAACAATGATCGATCCGTCGCCACGTCCCGAGTTTTTGGCGATCTGAGCAAGCGGAGCATCAAGCGCCGAGAGCAATATCTCCGATCCAATCTCGAACTCGCGATCAAAATTCTTGACCGGCGACTTTATGCTCTTCTCCCGCACGCTGGCGGCCGCCTTGATAAGCGCCGTGCCGCCACCAGGGACGATCCCCTCCTCGATCGCCGCCTTGGTCGCGTTCACCGCGTCCTCGATCTTAAGTTTGAGATATTTCATTTCTGTTTCCGTCGCCGCGCCAACTTTGATAACGGCAACACCGCCCGATAACTTCGCGATCCGCTCCTCGATCTTTTCAATATCAAATTTTGAATCTAACTGCTTTACCTGTTGTTTAAGCTGAGAAACACGCGCGGTAATATCCGCTTTTTTTCCTTTGCCACCAACGATCACCGTCTTATCCTTCGTCGCAATAACCTTCCGAACATTGCCGAGCATCGATGGTTCAGCGTTTTCAAGTTTTATTCCAAGTTCTTCAGAAACGACTTTTGCGCCTACCGTCACGGCTATATCTTCGAGCATTTCTTTTTTTCGGTCGCCGTATCCCGGCGCTTTTATCGCAAGAATATTGAACGCGCCGCGTAAGCGGTTAACCACAAAGGTCGCGAGCGCTTCACCGTCAACATCATCGGCGACAATAACAAGGTCTTTTTTCCCTGACTGAGCAAGCTTCTCGAGAAGCGGCAAAATATCCTTGAGCATCGATATTTTTTTGTCGGTGATCAGAATAGAAACATCTTGATATTCCGCTTCCATGCGCTCCGGATTGGTTACCATGTATGGCGAAAGATACCCCTTGTCGAATTCCATACCCTCGACAACCTCAGACTCGATCCCAAATGACTGCGATTCCTCAACGGTTACCACGCCATCCTTGCCAACGCGCTCGATAGTTTCAGCGATAATTGTGCCCATTTCTTCTGACTCTGACGAGATAGACGCGACTTGCTTGATCTCCTCTTTGCTTTTGATCGGTTTCGACATGTCACGAAGTTCTTTGACGACAGCCTCGGCCGTTTTTTCTATGCCATACCGCATCCCCATTGCGTTCACCCCCATCGCGGTTTGTTTCATTCCCTCGGCAACGATCGCTTGAGTCAGCACCACCGCGGTCGTCGTGCCATCGCCTGCCATGTCGTTGGTCTTACTCGCAACTTCTTTCACGATTTCAGCACCCATGTTCTCGAACTTTTCCGAAAGGACGATATACTTCGCGATCGAAACACCGTCATTCGTGATCATTGGCGCGCCGTAACCTTTGTCGAAGACGACGTTGCGCCCGCGCGGACCGAGCGTAACCTTAACCGCGTCAGCAACCTTGTCGACACCGTTCTTGAGCGCCGAGCGCGCCCTTTCGTTGAAAATGATCTGTTTGCTCATAGTGTTTTATCGTAATGTTAAAAAGTTTTAAAAATGATCTCTGGTGTTATTTTATCACCGCGAGAATGCTGTCTTCTCTGATAATGTAGTATTCTTCGCCGTCAACCTTGATCTCGTCAGGACCGTATTTTGAGAAAACGACGACATCGCCAACATGAACGCTCAAAGGAAGCACTTTCCCGTCATCATTTATCTTTCCATCGCCGACAGCAATGACCTTCCCTTGTTCCGGCTTTTCTTTGTTAACCGTTTCGGGGATGATAATGCCCGACGCGGTCTTCTTCGCATCGTCAGCCGAAATCGGCTTCACGAGAACACGATCATGAAGCGGCATGATCTTTTTCTTTTTGGTTGCGACGTTTGCACTCATAAAATTGTTATTAAACTAAACGATTAAAAACTTCGACAACGTACAGAAAATGTACGCCAAGTGATTGAAATTATACTCTTTCATCACTTATTGTCAAACGTTTGTATAAGGCTACCCACTTTTGCACTCTTGCGGCAATTGATTGGCTGGTAATGATAAGAGGAATTGTACTGGAGAAAGTTTGTTTCCGAAAGCATGATGCACACATAAGGATAATATGTGCGTACATTACCGAACACTCTTGTACTGACCGTATAAGAGTGTTTTTTGTTTTCCTTTATTGGACACCGAGTGTCTAATAAAAGGTGTC
>PFQT01000022.1 GCA_002788135.1 Candidatus Yonathbacteria bacterium CG_4_8_14_3_um_filter_46_25 | reverse complement strand
CCGAACAAGCTGAGGAGTATATCGGCAAGAAGCAAAAGCTCCTCAACCAAAAGATTGATTTGAGAGAGTTATTGAAAGATTTTGAACGAAAAGGCAATCGCTGGCTCGAATTTTCTCGTCAATTCATTTTAGACAGTAACCAAGCCATAATTATCGCTTCCGAAGAAAATCTCGAAGCTAAAAGAGATTTTCTTCGGAAGATTGGCTCGAACCCCCGCCTCGCGTCCCGCTCGCTTCTTTTCCATTTCAAAAACCCTTGGCGTTATCTCTCGGAAACCCCCGTCGCGTCGCAAGGCATAGCTCCGCATTTTGGCGAAAAAACGAATTCTGAAACTTGGCTGCGGGACTAGGACTCGAACCTAGATACCTGGGACCAAAACCCAGTGTCCTACCATTAGACGATCCCGCAATGAATCAAAGAAGCAACCGGGGGAAACCGCGATTGCCTTCAGATATTATCACACATTTTTAAGAAATGCATTTATCGATCGGAGCGAGGGTCGCTCCGCTTCCGCATACTAGTCAATCTTTCCTTTTATTTATATTTTTCCACTGGAAAACCAAGATTTACCCATTCCTGCTCGGTAAAATGTTTGCCAAATGGAGCATTACCTGTTGTATACACGTAGAACACTGCCGCAAAAAGTGCCGAAACAAGGAGTAATGCCAAAGTATTGAGCACAATTCCGGTTATCGCAAGCCATTTCTTGTTTGAACGAACCCCGATAATGCCAAACACAAATCCCGAGAAAAAGCAGAGCATCGCGACAAATCCGTTCAGAAAATACGCCCCAACGCCAAAGATAAACAGCGGGATGGACACTATCGCAACCCAATTCTTGCGTGTTACTTGAACGCTCTTTGTGTTGATAACGCCAGTAACTCCACTGTGTGCCATGGCTACTTCAATTTCGGATGATAGCCACCCACGCGCGAGAAGCGTTGCGCGTAATGATTCGGGGGTCGTTCGTACTCGAATTTCAGCATCAACATATCGTTGAAGCGCTTGCGCCGCCTGCTCCGAATCTTCCGGCGCCATGCCAATCGCCGCGACTCCTTGTCCGACAGACGCGGCATTTTGTATCCTATCAAGAATAATCGATTCGAGTATTTCCCCGTTTTCTTTGGTAACCCCGGAAATTGAAAAATTATCTTCATTGAGCCGACTGCTCATGTCGAATGTGAAAAATCGCTGCGGTTTCTTTATTGGCAATCCATTTTTGTCCGTCCTTTTTGACACGAGGTTGATATTAACTTCGCCAAGCCCAAATATCATGTCAAAGAAATCTTGGTGAAAATTAACCAGCACTATGGCGGAATACTGAGTATCAATATTCTTCCGCTGTTGGAAAACACCGCTTGCTTGTAATGTATGTTGCCCAATCGCAAACGTAATCTTCTTGCGCTTATACAGCATATAGACAGGCAGAATCGGGAGCGCAAATAGGAGGTCGGGAAACCAGTACCCAAACAAGAGTCCGATAATTGATACAGTAATAATGATGATAGGGTACTTAAACACCCACAACAGAGTGATCGGATATTCCCGTTCGGTAATGACTCGAGAAGCGCGTGGCGCCGTCATTCGACCGCTCTCCGCTTGAGAAATTTCTTGGGGAATGTCTCGCACCGAAACTGGCGAGTCAAACAGCCGAAATGTGTCGTCAATGTCACTTTGTTGCCAACCAGCTTGAAAAAGCGCGCCGACAATATTCACAGACAAAGAGATTGTGTTAATTCTTTGTGCGATCCACGCGCATCGAAAGATTCAATGTTCTCGCAAGGAAAGCAACCATTCGTACGCTTCTTTCTCATCGGCAAACCAGCGAAGATTCTTTTTTGCGGAAGTGGCAATAAAGTTTGCCGCGACTTTCATAAGTAAATTATCTCCAACAACCGCCCAGTTCTTGAGTTCCTCCATTCGCACGATCTCTCCCGCTTTTCTCCGTTCTTTCGATGAGAAAAACCGATATTGTCTTTTGTTAAGACGAGTATCGACAAGCACATTCACCTGTTTCCTACCAGACTCGCGCACCAGCCGTTTGATCTCGCTTATCGCCATATCCGCAATTTTGAGACTAACATCGCCTTTCGGTAAATTAATGTATTTAACATGAAGGATGTTATTTTCATCCAAAAAAATTTCAGTTTCTCCCTCTTGATCTTTAATAATAGGCATTTTCTTAAGTAAAAGCGGCGTGTACCATCATTAGCTGATTATTTCGCAACCAGTAACTTTCATAAGTGCGAGTTCAAGTGAAAGCTGAGGTAAATACGCATAACGCATCTGGTCGTAAGCAAAGAGAAGCTCGTTCAAGACAGGTGAGGCAATCTTCGCGCCATTCTTACCAGCGAGCTCTTTCAAAAACGCAAATTCTTCGGCGGTGAACTCTTCTTTAATGCGCGACTCCATGTCTTTTGCAAACCGCAAAAGCAAGATCGTACGCACTTTATGCAAAATAAGTTTCAGAAAAACGCGCATATCGATATTCCCCTCCGCCGCGGAGCTAATCGCTATAAGTCCCTTATTTGTATCGCCATCCCGAATCGCCGTGATGAAGTCGTTGATGAGAGTATTGCGCGGAGCGCCGGTAATTTGCTCAACCTCTTCGAGCGAGATCTTTTTGTCGGCGGAAGAGCTGATGACCTTTTGCAAAATTCCCTGCGTATCGCGAAACGACCCCTCGCCGAGAAACGCGATAAGGTCGGCCGACGATGACCCAAGTGAGAAACCTTCTCTTTCCGCGATGCGGAGCACAAGCTCGCGGAGTATGTTTTGTGTCGGACGTTTGAAGGTGAAAGCCTGACAGCGTGAAATGACCGTTTCAGGAATCTTGTTTTGTTCAGTAGTCGCTAGAATGAACACAACGTATTCCGGCGGCTCCTCGAGTGTTTTCAAAAGCGCATTGAACGCTTCTTTGGTAAGCATATGCGCTTCGTCAATGATGTAGACCTTGAATTTGGATTCGAAAGGAAGAGTGCGCACCGATTCACGCAGTTCGCGGATATCATCAATCCCCCGCCGTGAAGCGGCATCGATTTCATAGAGGTCGGCATTGGAACAGCCGATCTCGTGTGCGAGAATGCGGGCGACGGATGTTTTGCCCGTACCGCGGCTTCCCGCAAAAAGGTAGGCATGGGCAAGGTTACCCATCTTGATTGCGCCCTTGATGACATTGACGACATGATCCTGCCCAATCACGTCATCCCATGTTTGTGGACGATATTTGCGATAGAGTACAAACTCCGACATAGCTGGCATTATACCAGAACAACCCTCGACAAAGAAATACGATGGCATGTTCCCTCATTGCGGATTGCGTGCCATATTCATTCGCCGCCGTTATATCATACTGCGGCAAACCCTCGTGGCAAACAAAAAAGCGCCGCGCTTTATCCGCGAGGCGCTTGTTGTTTTTGCGCAAACAGAAACGATATTTAATCGCCGTAAAGTTCTTCATCGGTGCTCCCGGCACCGGCGGCAATGCACGCCATACAGTAGCATTCTTGCGCTTCAATACCGCAACCGGTACATTTTGCTTTTTCCTCTTCCATACTCTTTTGAGTTGAAATGTGGTTAAACTAATAATACTGCTCACTTACTTCTGCGCTTTTTTCAACGCAACTTTTGCCGAATGATTCGTAGCCGGTTTCTTGATTGTTTTTTTCGGCGTTGCCTTGAAATTGCGGCTGATCGAATCCCAATGTCCTTTGAGCTCCTTTATTATTCCTTCGAGTTCTTTCTTGTCCGCGTCTTTTGCCATTTTATATTTTCCGACAACATTATCAACAATTTTGTGATAACGTTCCTCGTCGATCTCCTTGAGTTTTTCAATCTCATCAAGCACCTCGCCCTTCACCTTGAGCATCCACCCTTTCACCCTCTTGCGATTCTTTGCCGCATCTTTGCCATAGAGAAAATATCCACCGGCCGCGATCGCAGCAGCGGTAGCAAGAATCTTCAATCCTCCATGCGTGTTTTTTGTTGTTTTTTTCGACATAACCGTTTTAAAAAAATGAACAAACTATTAATAAAAACTAAGGCTCGTTCTTTGTGCTTTTGTGTGACCGTCGACGTGGCGCATATTCCCGCGCCTTGATAAACGAAACGATCACATGGAACAATTTGGTCAAACCGGCTTTTATGCTGGTGCGTACCATCTCGGTATCGTCAGCAAAATTCCTGCTTTCTTTGCTAACCACCTCTGAAATGTTGCGAATATCCTTCAAGATAAGGACGATGTAAATGAGCGCAACCGTAATAAGCACCGTTACAATCACCACCGCAATCGTTGTGATAAAGAAAAAGATGTCCAACTGCATAATGCTTGTCATGCCGATAGTATAATACACAACATTTCCCACGCAAGCCGTTTTCCCCCCATGTACACTTTTTGAAAAAAGAAAAACAGGGGCGTTTCCACGCCCCTGTCACGCACACCCCTATGATCTTTTATGTAGTACATTTCGTCCCCGCTCGAGGAAACGACAATGAGTCGCGCCACCGCTATAGCCATCGACTCCATCCATATCTCCGTAAAAATATGGTATCTTCCCTCATCCGCGAGTTTTTGTGAAAGGGTGTTCAAACGTGGGTCATCCTCGTGGAATGGCACGCGATTCCATACCGGAAGTTTTTTTTGCGCTCGATCAATATCGTTCCAAAATATCAGTGCGGCGAAAATGACAATCCCGCAGATAATCCCGGCGTGATGATCGCCATATGCTTCAATTACCGTAATAGAAATAAGCGAGTAACACACAGAGAACACACAGAGAACGGCGCCCGCGGCAATACCAACCATAACCGCCACCGTCTTCACCCATGCAAAAAAAACTGGATGATGATAGATCAAGCTTCGCTAACACTCCATCCACAAGCCCGCCATCGATTATGTTCACAACGCGCTGGGGTATGATTTCATACCCCGCTTCAACGATCATCTCCTTGATCGTTTCTTCGGGTGTCTTTCCTTGCGCGCCAACAATCGAGATTGATTGTTGTTCCATAAAACTCCTCCGTCTCTTGAGAGAACTGCGGTTTATGTTCTCAGTGTTTTATATCACAAATGAAGTTTTTGACAATACGATCGGCATCGTCTGCGTTATGCGCCTGCATGAGTGCCATCCGTAGCTCTTTTGCTCCATTGAAACCCGACACATAAGCCCTGTAATGTTTTTTTATAACGGAAAAGTTCTTCATTCCGGCAAACATCTCTTCAAAAAGACGAGTGTGCTCAAGCATAACACGAAGACGTTTTTCGAGCGGGATCGTGTCAGGTGAAGCGCCCTTGTCAAAGAACCATGGATTCCCGAACACGCCACGCCCTACCATAACCCCGTCGGCTCCACTCAACCTTGCTTTTTCGATCCCGTCTTCAAGGCTTGCCACATCGCCATTACCAATGATAAGCGTGCCGCTTTCGCGGGCAATATCGACGACACGCGCAATATCGTCCCATCGCGCGGGAACCTTTGACATCTCCTTTCGTGTTCTACCGTGTACGATGAGTGCGGCGGGTTGTTCTGCTAAAAGCACCATGATCCACGTATTTATTTCATTTTCCCGATAACCAAGTCGTGTCTTTACTGATACCGGCAAATCCCCCGCGCCGCGTTTTGTTTCACGGATGATTGCCTGAGCGCGAGCAGGGTCTTTGATGAGCGCGGCGCCAGCGCCCTGTTTCTCAACGCTTCGGTCGGGACATCCCATATTGATATCAACTCCATCAAAACCAAGCTCGGCAATCAATTGCGCACATTGATAAAAGTGGAGGGGATCGGAACCAAAAAGCTGCGCCACGATCGGACGTTCCGCCTCGGAATAGCGAAGATCGCTGGAAAGAATTTCACGTCCTTCCGAGAGAAGCCCGGCGCAGGAAACAAATTCGGTATAAAAAACATCCGGACCTCCGTTCAGCTCACCGTGCCGGCTATATCGCGCAATAATGCTCCGAAACGCGGCATCGGTAACATCCGCCATCGGCGCAAGCGCAAAGAACGGCTTTCTTAATTGTCCCCAAAAACCCGCATTCATTGCAACAATGACATCCTACTCTCTGAAATCCCCTTCCGCAAATTCGATAGACTGCCCTTCATGAACATCTCCGCTGATCATCTTTTCCGCAATCGCCTGTTCGACATATTCCTGTATGGCACGATTCATAGGTCTCGCTCCAAACGCAGGATCGTATCCCTGTCCCGCGACATAATCAATGAGCGGATCATTGATTACAAGATTCAAGCTTTGTTCTTTGAGGCGTGCCCTGAGCTTTCGAAGCATAAGCTCAGCGATGGTGCGCAGTTCCGCGCGATTAAGCGGACGAAACACGATTACCGCATCGAAACGATTCAAAAACTCTGGACGAAACATTCCTTTTTGAATGATCGCGTCAACGAGGACACGCTTAAAATCAATCGCGAGCGAAGGTTTTTTTGCTTCTTCCCAAATCAGATCACTCCCAGCATTCGATGTTGCGATAACGATCACGTTGCGCGCGTTCACACGCTTCCCTTTCATGTCAGAGAAAAATCCTTCATCAAGCACTTGCAGAAAAAGGTCCAGCACGTCCCGATCCGCTTTCTCTATCTCATCAAGCAAGAGCACGCCGTACGGCTTTTCTTTAAGCATCTTCACAAGTGTGCCAACCTTCCCGTCCTCAAACGAACCGGTGAGACGAGAGAGCGCGTCTTTGCCTTGATATTCCGACATATCGATCCGTGACATGGCATCTTCGTTTCCGAAAAAAACCTCAGCGAGCGACTTCGCCGTTTCCGTTTTCCCCACCCCGGTCGAACCAAGAAAGAGGAACGACCCTATAGGGCGCTTCACGTTGCGAACTCCCGCCCGCGCGCGCCGCATCGCGCTCGCAACCGCTTTAACCGCTTCATTCTGGCCGACAACGCGTTGATGGAGTATCTCTTCGAGACGCATGAGGATATCCCTTTCGTCTTCGCGTATATCACCAACGGGAATATTGGTCTTGTCGCGTATAAAAGCGAGTATGTCATCTTTCTCAACAAAGAATTTCTGACGGGAGACTAAAAGTGGAACGACCTCCACAACAATGTCGATCGCCTTGTCGGGCATAACACCGTTCACGATATAATTCTCAGCGCTAATGACAACCTCTTCGACCGCCGGATAGGTAAAGAAAATATGATTCATTTTTTCAAGCTCGGCGGCGACTCTCCGAACAACGCGTACTGTTTCGTCATGCACCGGCTCTTCCATGATGACTTTCTCGAAGCGCTGAGTAATGATCGGATCTGTTTCCAAAAATTGATGGTATTGTTCTTTGTCGCTGAGTGCAATGATCTGAACATACGGAGACCCAAGATATGAATCAATCAAAGAGAGAACTTGGACACCAAGCTGTCGCGCGTTCAAAATAAAGCCGGCAAAATCATCGAACGCGAGGATGATATTCCCCGCCTTGATTAACTCGGTGAACATGTGGAGCAGTCCTTGTTCAAATTCGCCTTTTGTTCTCATGCCGGAAGTGAAGCGTACCGTATTAAAGAGAATTATTTTTTTGCCGCGCAAAGCGGGATCGATATGCCCTTTCGCGATGCGTTGCGCAAGCAAACGTACCACATCAAGTTTCCCAACACCTTCTTCCCCGATAAGTATTGCGTTCGCTTCTTTTGCGCGCGCAAGAATGATCTTGATTTGTTCGACAATGCCCTCGTTCTTTAAGGAAGTGACACCATATGACCCACGCGTAAAACCGGTGATCTCGTTGCCGTAGCGCGCGAGCATAAAAGCATACCCATATGCCCACTCCGAGCCAATGCCCGGTATTTTCTCAAGATTCACGCGCGACCACCATCGTTCTTTTTGCTTCGCTATTTCGTTCTCTTCGATAACCCAATCCGTAGCCCCGACAACATCTTTCTCTTTTATTCCGGCACGAAAGAGAAATCCGGCAAACCCTTCGTCCGCGCGATAAAGAAACGATATGAGGTGCGCCAAGGTAAACATCGTTTGCATATCAAGCGACGGCAAGAATGGAACAACGTGCGTTTTTTCACGGATCAGATTTCCAGCAAACTCTGAGTCAATGCCACAGCGAAGCATAATTTTCCGTCCCGCGTGAGAAGCGAGGAATGCTACAGTGATATCTTTTCCTTGCCCGCGCTTGAGTATCCGCACAACCTCAAAACTCAGAAGATCGGCCTCGTCTCTCGTTTGCTTGCCGGAAAGGTCGAGTTCTTTTTCTTTGAAGTAATACGATCGGAAGAATGCCTCGAGTAGATACACGCATAACCACAGCGATAATAACACAAGAGCGGCTCCGGCTGACTTTACTCCAAAAGCTTTCAGAAATTGCACTACTTGATTGTTGAACGGAACCATGCTGAGCATGATGAAGACCATGCCGTCGGCAATGGCAACAAGGATAATGACGATCCCAACCGTGCCGTAAATGCGATGCCGCGTTTTATGGGAAAGGAACTGTTCAATGGCAAGAAGCGGGTAAAGCCTGCTCTTTTTTATATTGATGCCTTGTCGTGCATTCATGAAATAATGAGAAACAGCCCTCCTCCAAATAACACTGAAATCAAAACGGGCATCAGTGTCCAAACACAGAATAAAATAATCCCCGCAAAAAATGTCACGACTATTGCGCACATACCGATAATGATCAAGGTTGCTTTCATGAGGAAACCGACGCAACGCATAATGATATTCACCAAAAAAGTAGAAAGATACTCGCCCGGATTAAAGCCGGAGTGTTTTTTTTCTTCACCAAGGCGGCGCCACCGATCAAAGAGTGTCATCGTAAGGGTCGGTAAAGAAAATAAGTGATAAAAAAACCACAAAAAATTTCTCCACACGCCGAAAATATCCGCATACGCTCTTCCGTAATGCCAGACGATGTATTGTCCGAGTATGGTTACAAATATCATATAGTGAGCAGATATTCATTATACATCAAACAAGCGCTTCGCGCTTCGAGTTTTTCACACCATCGCGTCAATATCTTACAAAGCGGCGGCTATTTGAATTTAAAGATCACTTTGTTGTCAAAACGCAAGTCGATATAATCAAGTTCATCCCATGCAATAGTGCCTTCTGTGGCTATTTTTTTCTCAACCGCGGCTTTCAGCCCATAGAAGATAGTCGGAAAATCTTGATCGAGATCAAAAATTATCATTCCGGCACGCTCGAGAAAAAGTTCGCCTTTTCCTGAAACATCTACAAAAAATGACCGCGTCTTAAGTTTTAACCGATCAAGCATTTCTCTCAAGTGACGAATACGATCGACATCACTCGCTCCAAGAAAAGATTTACCGATAGAGATATCATCGACCGACATAGCGCCAATGGCAGTGTGCAGAGACCCGTAAAATTCAAAATATACACCCGGAGAAATCCCCGGAGCTTGGGCGAATACAAAACCAACGGCATCGATGAAGTAGCACGGGATGAAAACGCCGCGTTCACCTTCGGGAGGAAAACTGCCACACCAGAGCGCGTACGGCGTTCGTTCACTTACCGTGACCGTAAGCGCGGTGGCTCCGGTAAGTCTGACCGTGACGGAATTGACGCGCTTGAACGTATCCATGATCAATCGCTTGAGCATCCATCGCGGATAGATCAAGATATTGTCTTTCGGAAACAGAAAAAAATATGACCCGTCGATCGTCTTTCTAACAAGTGCAGAGAGTTCGGCCGCCTCAATCGCGCTATTTCCTTGTATCGTCACCTCCGCGATACGCACTCGCTCGCTATGAGTTGCCCACGACAAAAGCGCCGTGAGCATGAGAAAAGAGAGCAGGAGCAACCCGCCCTTTATCCCGAGATCCTTTCTTCTTTTTCTGATTACTCTTCGCGACCTCACGGTAATGGCAGGTTAGCGTTCAAAAATCCTATTTTTATACGATAACATCTTTCCCCATGTACCGCCGAAGCACCTCCGGAACGACAATCGCTCCATCCTCCCTCTGATAGTTCTCAATGATAGAAATAAGGATGCGCGGCGTAGCAACAGCCGTGTTGTTGAGTGAGTGAACGAAACGTAATTTTCCGTTTTCATCACGATACTTTATATTGAGCCGACGTGTCTGAAAATCATGAAAATAAGAAGATGAGTGCGACTCGCGATACTTGCCATCCGAAGGGACCCATACTTCAATATCATATTTCTTGACCTGCCCAAGCCCGAGATCGCCGCCGCAGTTCACCACAACCCGATACGGTAAACCGAGCGAGACAATCAGATCTTCGGCGTTCGCGGTGAGCTCTTCGTGGAACTTCACACTCTCGACATGGCTCGCTTCGCACAGAATGACCTGCTCAAGCTTGAAAAATTCGTGTACGCGGTAGAGACCTTTTGCGTCCTTGCCATGACTCCCCGCTTCCCGACGAAAACAAGGGGAAAAGGAAACGAACTTCTTCGGAATATCTTCTTTTTTAAGCACGTCACCCATAAAATATCCCATGGTCGCGACCTCGGCGGTTCCGGCGAGATAATCTCCATCCTGAGTTTTATAAAGATCGTCTTCTCCTTGCGGAACATACCCGGTACCGAGTAACTGTTCCCGTCGCACCATTGAGGGGACGATCATCGGCTGGAAACCTCGCTTCATTAAAAGATCGAGTGTGTGGTGCCAAAGCGCGAACGAAAGAAGCGCGCCATCATTTTTTAAAAAGTACCCGCGGAATCCGGAGACTTTGGTGCCACGTTCAAAATCGACCATGTCGTGTTTTTGCATCAAATCAATGTGGTTTTGCGGCGCGAATGAAAATGCAGGAATGTCACCCACCACCCGAAGCTCTTGATTGTCGGCATCGCTCACGCCCTCCGGAACGGATATGTCGGGGATATTGGGCACTTGGAGCATCAAAGATTGCCACCGCCCCATAATATCCTTTAGTTGCTCTTCTTTTTTCTGAAGATCCTCTTTAAGATTTTTCATGGCGCCAATCAACGCGGAGCGCGCGGAATCATCGGTAATAGCGCTTATTTTTGTGGTCGCCTCATTTTGTCGTGCCCGCATCTCCTCAACATCAGTAAGTAATTCCCGGCGCGTATCGTCAACGCGCAAAAGCTCGCCAAGATCAAAATCAATATGCTTTTTTTTAGCGCCTTCGCGAATGAATTCCTGATTGTCTCGTATGAATTTTATATCCAACATATATTTATTAAGCTTTTATTTTACCAATAAATGGTAAAATGAACAAATGAATGACACCATACGCGCATTATCTCGCAAAACGTTTCCCCCGCTCCTTTCGGAAATGAACGATCCGCCCAAACAACTGTTCGTCCGCGGCGTACTTCCCAGCCCCGACACACCGCTCCTAACTGTCGTCGGTTCACGAAAATATTCATCCTATGGAAAAGAAACATGCGAAAAAATAATTGGTGAACTTGCGGGAAGCGGCATTGCGATCGTCTCCGGTCTCGCGCTCGGTATCGACTCAATCGCGCACAAAGCCGCCCTCGACGCGGGACTGTCAACCATTGCGATTCCCGGATCGGGAATCACTCCACAAGCGCTCTACCCGGCGAGCAATCGTTCGCTTGCGGAACGCATTATTGCCCAAGGTGGAGCGCTTCTCTCGGAATTTGAGCCGGACTTTCGCGCTACCGTATGGAGCTTTCCTCAACGCAATCGGATCATGGCGGCAATCTCACAAGCGACGCTCATCATCGAAGCGGAAGAATTGTCGGGAACTCTCATCACCGCTCGCCTCGCGCTCGAATACAACCGCGACGTGTACGCGATTCCCGGATCAATCTTCTCCGCCGGCTCGCGTGGCACCAACGAACTCATACGCAACGGCGCGCTTCCGGTCATTTCGGGCGATGACATCATCCGCGAATTCGGATTGTCAACTGAAAAAACATCACATGAATCATTACTGCTGCCTATTGAGGAACAAGCTATATATGAATTGATCGCCGAACCACGGAGCATTGACGAGGTTGCGCGCGCGCTCGGTCTTCCCGTGTCAAAAATAAGTATCTCTGTTTCTTCGATGGAGATAAAGGGGGTCATTAAACGGCATGGCGAAAAAATTCGCCGAGCGCGGAGTTGAAATTCGTCTTTGTCACCGATCAAAACAAATATTTTTTGTAGAAAATTTTTGTCACACAAATCTTGTATTTGCAAAAAATATGTATCTCTGGTACTAATAGGCAACATGAAACTTGTTATTGTCGAATCGCCGGCGAAATCAAAAACAATAAAAAAATATCTCGGGAAAGATTACATAGTGAAAGCAAGCCTCGGCCACATCAGAGATCTTCCGAAGAGCAGTAAGGCGGCAATCGATATCGAAGCGGGATTTGTCCCGCATTATGTCGTGTCGGAAGGAAAAGAAAAAATTGTAACGGAACTTAAGAGTCTCTCAAAAAAAGCAACGGAAACGATCATCGCGACCGACCCCGACCGTGAGGGTGAAGCAATCGCGTGGCACATCAAAGAAGCATGCGGACTCAAGAAACCAAAGCGGATCGTCTTTCACGAGATCACCAAAAACGCGGTGCAAGATGCCATCACTCACCCGCGGATGATAGATGAACAGCTCCTTAAGGCTCAAGAAGCGCGGAGGGTTCTTGACCGGCTCTTTGGATATGATCTCTCTTCACTCATCTGGAAAAAAGTCAGGTATGGGCTATCGGCCGGCAGGGTTCAATCACCGGCGTTGCGGATCATTATGGAACGTGAACGAGAGATCCGCGCGTTCAAACCTGAAGAATATTGGACACTTCGCGCGACACTTGAAACACAAAGAAAGGATTCGATCGAATTCACCTGTGTTGAAGAACCACGAGAAGAAAAGGAAACCGAGCGAATACTCGCCGCGGGACGCTCTGGCGAGTGGTTCGTTGCAAGTATCAAGGAAACTGCCGCAAAACGAAGCCCGCGACCTCCATTCATCACCTCAACACTTCAGCAAGCGGCAAGCACGCGTTTTGGATATTCTCCGGCACGAACAATGATGTTCGCACAACGTCTTTACGAGGCGGGACACATTACCTATATGAGAACGGATAGCACTATTCTGAGCAAGGAGGCACAGGCGGCGATTATCAAGGAGATCGAGAAACATTACGGAAAAGAATATGTTTGCCCCCGCGTATATAAAACTAAAAGCAAGTCGGCGCAAGAAGCTCACGAAGCGATCCGCCCCTCGGACGCGAGCGTGAGCGAAGTCGGCGCGGCGATCGAACAAAAAAGACTTTATAAGCTTATTTGGCAAAGAGCGATTGCTTCACAAATGAGCGACGCGGAAACACTCAAAACAAAAGTGATCGCGAACATAAAGAACGGCACGATCCCCGACTTTGCCACAAACGGTATGCGCGTACTCTTTCCCGGGTGGCTTGCCGCGGACTCCGGCTCGCACGAAGATGATGTCGTTCTACCAAAGTACTCCGATGGAGAAACGCTTCATTTGAAAGACATCAATTCTGAACAAAAAGAAACTCAGCCGCCAGGGCGCTACAGCGAAGCGGGGCTCATTAAAGAATTAGAGAAGCGCGGTATCGGACGCCCGAGCACTTACGCGCCGACGATCAAAACGCTTGCCGATCGTGGCTATGTCGAAAAAGAAGGTCGCACGCTCCACCCGACCGATACGGGAGACGTTGTCAGCACGTTTATCGAAGAGAATTTCACCGAATACATAAGCGATTCGTTCACGGCAAAAATGGAAGACGAGCTCGACCTCATTGCGCAAGGAAAAGCCGAATATGAAAAGACGCTCACGAATTTTTATCAACGGTTCTCGAAAGATGTCGCGTCGAAAGACGCGATCGAGAAGTTGACCACCCTTGGCGAAGCCGATCCGTCAATCAAGTGTCCCGTCTGTGGCGGAGTAATGGTGATTAAACTCGGCCGATCGGGAAAATTCTTGAGTTGTGCGCGATTCCCTGATTGCGACGGCGCGCGAACGGCTAGCGGTGAGGCGATGGAAGGACCGAAAGAAACAGGGGAAGACTGCCCTGACTGCGGAGGGAAGCTCGTTGAGCGTACCGGAAAATATGGAAAATTCATCGCATGTGGAAATTATCCAAAATGTAAATACGTGAAGAATGAAGATAAAAATGGTGCCCCTCTCAACACCACCGGCATAAAGTGTCCGGAATGCGGCAAGGGTGAGCTTGCCGAGCGAAAAGGACGCTTTGGGGTATTCTACGGATGTTCAAACTATCCGAAGTGCAAATTTGCAATCAAGGCAAAACCAACGGGAAAAAAGTGCCCGCACAAAAAAGACGACGGGAGCGTATGCGGCACGCTTATGATGGAGGGAACGAAAACGATTCCCGAGCGGTGCAGTGACAAAAATTGCCCCAATCACAACCCCCATAAACGGAAGGAGTAAAAGATCGTTGCAAGACATCGCCCTTGCGAATCTTGTTTTCAGGCGGTATTTCTAGGTATGCCCTTTACATATGAGAGCACGCATATTACCATGGAAATAATGCCAAGCGTCAAGGAAATAACAATCCTCATGAAAGTGCCAACCGAGGAAGATACCGCGATCATCACAAAGGCGTACTATTTTGCCGAACAAGCGCACGAGGGACAAAAGCGGCTGACCGGCGAACCGTTCTTCTATCATCTTTTTGAAACAGGAAAAAATCTCGCGGTATTTGGCGTTGATGCGCGTACGATTGTCGCCGGACTTATTCATGACACGCTTGAAGATGGCAAAGCGAGCGCCGAGGAGATAGAGAAACAATTTGGAGCAGAAGTATTGTTTCTTGTCGAAGGAGTCACTAAACTCGGGAAACTCAAATATCACGGGATTGAACGACACGTTGAGAGCTTACGGAAGCTCTTTATCGCGACCGCGCATGATGTACGGGTGATCATCATTAAACTCGCCGACCGCCTGCACAATATACAGACTCTCAGCGGGCATACCAACCACGAGAAACAAAAACGGATAGCGCTTGAAACTCTTGAAATATACGCACCGATCGCACACCGACTCGGTATGGGAAAATTGCGCGGCGAACTTGAAGACGGCGCGTTCCCGTTTGTGTATCCTAAAGAATACGAAGAAGTGAAAACTCTTCTTAAACAGCGGAGCAAAGTCGATGAAAAATATCTCAACAAAGTACACCGCTCAATTCAAAAAGAAATCTCAAAGCAAAACATTAGAGACAAGGTGATCAGAACTGACCGTCGCATCAAACGCATTTACAGTCTGTATAAAAAACTTTTGCGTTATGATATGGATATTGAAAAAATCCATGACATCGTCGCGTTACGGGTGATCGTTGCCACCATCGAAGACTGTTATCGTATCCTCGGGGTCATTCATGGCATGTGGCGTCCTCTCCCTGGAAAGATCAAAGATTATATCGCTGTCCCAAAGCAAAACGGTTACCAGAGTCTTCATACCACCGTGTTCACCGGAGATGGCGGGATGGTCGAGATACAAATTCGCACCGAAGAGATGCATAACGATGCCGAATACGGAGTTGCCGCCCATGTGTTATATAAAGATGGTTTGTTCACACGCATCAAAGGAGGCAACCGCAATGTATTTAAGAAAAAACCGCGTTGGGTGACACAACTGCTTGAATGGCAAAGTAAAACATCACGACCGGATGAATTTATTGAAACACTTCGAGTTGATTTCTTTCAAGATCGAGTATTCGTATTCACCCCTAAGGGAGATGTTGTCGACCTGCCCGACGGATCGGGGGTCATTGACTTTGCGTACGCCATTCATTCTGATATCGGCAACCACATATCCGGAGTGAAAGTCAACGACAAATTCGTATCACTTGACACCAAACTCCGCACCGACGACATCATTGAAATCGAAACAAAAAAAACGAGCCGACCAACGGCAAAGTGGCTTGAATACGCAAAAACAACTCTTGCAAAACGACATATTAGAAGTTTGTTGTCCGAGACAGACGCGCAACAAGAGAAAAAACTTTTCAGCCGGCGGTTTAAACGGAAAAATTCTTGATAAAATAGAGTTCATTATTATCATCTTCTTCGTTTTTCTTCATCACCTGCTCCACATCGGAGGCGGACGCAAGCGTCACTTCGTCACTTGTTCTTTCGAGTGCGCTGTCGCCGCCCCGCGCCAATAGTGACGCTTTCCCTGGCTGTATCGCAACCAGAATATTCCGAAGGTCATCCTCTGAAAAAAAATCAATGGTAATCTTGCCACCGACCTCTTTTTGGTCAATATATACTCGTGTTCCCAACTCTTCAGAAAGTCGTTCTTCCATCTCTATAATCTCGGGATCAAATGTTCGATCCTTCTTTCTCACCTTATCGTAAGCAATTCGCCGCGCGATCCCTTCCGCGTCGCGCACCGTCAGCCGCTTAAGAGTGATCTCTCTGAAAAGCGTCATTTGCTCATCCGGTCTATCGACAAGCATCATAATGGGACGGGCATGCCCTTCGGTGATTTTACCGCCGGAGATCGCCTGCAGAATATCCTCCGGCAAGGCAAGGAGTCTGAGACTGTTGGAAACATACTCGCGACTCTTCCCTACTTTTTTTGCAATTTCGATGTGTTTGAAACCAAACTCATCAACAAGCCGACGAAACGCGCGCGCGCGATCAACCGGATTGAGATCCTCGCGCTGAAGATTCTCAATGATCGCGATCTCGAGTTTCACGCGGTCATCCTGTTCGCCCGATCGTATGATCACCGGGATTTGAAGAAGCCCCGCGATCTTCGACGCGCGAAGCCTCCGCTCTCCGGCGATCAACTCATACTCGACAGCAAGTCCTCCATCCTCTTTTTCTATTTCTTTACGCGTCACCACAAGCGGCTGAAGCACTCCGTACTGTTTTATCGAATCTGCAAGGTCAATCAAACTTTCCTCATTGAAATCATGCCGTGGCTGGAACGGATTCGGTTTTATCTTGTGCGTTTCTATCCAAAATATTGAATTGTTGTAAAAATCAGACATGTTTTTTATTGTAATGAAAAATGTGCGTTAATTTTATCATAAAAAAAGATTCGAGGCAAAAGCGAGGATGAGATTGCACAATATTCAACGATACCCACTACGACGATTGACATAGCACAAGTAAATTGTATACAATCACCAATATTTGCACTTAATTAATTTTAACCTCGCAAAAAGGAGAAAACGCCAATGTAAGAGTGCCGGAGGACACCAAGAGAACATCCACCAACACACCAAGAAGTTAAAAAGGAGCGAGGGAAATGAGTACGACGCTAGCAATGCCCAGGATGGGAGCGGCGGTAGAAGTGACGCTCAATCTCGCGGAGAACGTTTCCGTGAGACAGAGTTTTCATCCCACTTATTTCAAGGAGGGAGAGCTGGACCCAGCCATTGAGAGATTCGCGATTAGTGTCCATAGAGCGCTAATCTGCGCCCAGCAGTGCGACGGGCCGATCTACCGCGGTAGCACAAATACCGATGGCGAACTCGCCGTGCGCGCGAGGATGAGAGCCGCGGCCCGAGCCTCCATTCCCATGCTCCAACGAAGGAGCAAGGAACTCGTCAATGGGGAGTTCGTCTTCACATGCGAGCAGAAGGATTGCTCGCGGCACCCGGATATCGGCGGCAGATGCGAATGGGACGGTGACATCCGAGTGCGATTGATCGCGCTCCCAACGGCGCACTCATGCGCCAGTTTTGCGGGAGGTAAGATCAAGTAAGACGTACCAGCCCACCATGCCCTACATCTCCGCCAATTAGCGGATGGTGTAAGGCATGGTGGGCTTTTTTGCAAAAAAAATCTTATGCACTCATCAATTCAATCCTATACGCATCCGCAATCTTGAAGCTCCCGACACTTTCCCTCAGTAAATTACGCGTCCTAAAAGCGTCTCCCTCGAGTATTGCGCGATTGATATCATTCACCACCTTGTACCCTTCACCACTACGCCATTAACATCACTCGTATCGGTCTTCACGCTAAAAAGTATTTCCACGCAATACACCTTGGGCAATTTTAAAAAATCGTTCAGTCTTTTTGCCGCATCGCCCACACCGATAATAAAGAGCCGGTCGCGAGCATGTCAAGCGTTACCGCATGTTCGATCCTTTTGAAACCAAGTTTTTTCCTTAATCTTGCACATCTTTATTTTCTCCATTTTCTCTCGCCCGGGCTTCTTTGCGCTTTTCGCCTGCCATAAACGCTAGGTGAAAAGTTTCATCAAGAAGAAAATATAAAATATGATATAGAGCATTCCTTCCCAGTGATGGATCTTCTGGGAGATACCAGAGATTATGAAGAGAAGTGTGGCAACGGTCATGACGGGAAGTCCAATAAGCAAGGTTTTTTCGTCAAGAGGGAGTGTCGCCGCGACCCCGGGGATACCGATAATCATAAGCGCGTTAAACGCGTTCGAGCCGAGAATGTTGCCCACCGAAATATCATATTTCTTCTTCCTAGCCGCTCTGATAGATACCAAGAGCTCGGGAAGCGACGTGCCGACGGCGATGGCGGTAATGGAAATAACACCGACCGCGATGCCGAAGATATCGGAAAGAGTAAGCACCGCCTCAATGGCATATTGCGCGCCAGTCAGAAGAAGAATAATACCGAATATCAAAAAAATATAATCCTTAAACACGAAGAACGGCTTAATAAAAAAATACAGGGCTCGCTGTTGGTATTTTTCAAGTTTTTCCTCAATCTCTTTTCCTTTGCTAATGACGAAACTCTCGCTCGGCTCGCGAGAAAACAACGTATAGGTGAGATAAACGATATAGGCAAGAATGAGAATGGTCGCCTCTCCCCTGCTGACAAAACCGTCGAAAGCGACCCCGAGGAAAAGCGCCGTCGATATCGCCAGAAGCGGAAGTTCGAGATCAATAAGATTTTTTGAAACGATAATCTGCCTGCCAACCACAGCGGATATTCCGATAACGAGAAGGATGTTGGCGATGTTTGACCCGACGACATTTGCCGCGACAACTTCGCTTGCGCCATGCATAACCGCCGCGATGCTTGACGCAAGCTCGGGAAGCGACGTGCCGATACCGGTAATCAGCACCCCGATCACGAACGGCGAAAGTCCGAAATGGACCCCGATCTTCTCAGCGCTGTCAAGAAGAAGGTCGGCTCCTTTCACCAGCGCGGCAAGCGAAATGATAAAAATGATTATCCACCAGATGACCATACTATTCAATTGTATTATACACAAAAGTCGCCGTGGTGTTAACTGTACACTAAACACTAAAGGCGAGAACAAAGAACACATAGCCTTCGATTCGATAAAAAGAGCGACGCAACGCGCCGCCCTTTTGACACCAGTAAGATAATCATTATACCTTCTTCTTACGCAACAAGAGTTCGTGGTAAACAACGGGAACACTAAAACAACCTTTGACAACATGTTCGTGTTCAGTTATTACCGCGTATCTACGCCTCAATAACTCCAAAATATGTTCCGCAATTTCAGGTAATACAACCCGAACAAAGACATCTTTGTTTTTTCGTGAAATATTTTCCGCGAACGCTTGGGTGGCGCATAGATCATCTTCTTCATCCGGAGCGCAGATGATAAACTCATGTATCACATGAACGCTTGTCTTGCGACTCATGAAACACCTCCTTTCTTTCCGAAAGATTTATCTGTTTATCAATATACCATGCACAAACAACAATGCCATGCACTCGATTTTCTCGAAAAATTATGATACTATGGCATCGATAATGGCCCTATCGTCTAGCGGCTAGGACGCGACCCTCTCACGGTCGAAACCCGGGTTCGA
>PFQT01000019.1 GCA_002788135.1 Candidatus Yonathbacteria bacterium CG_4_8_14_3_um_filter_46_25 | reverse complement strand
ATTTCGATCGCTTTGAGGTCGGAGATTCTGCGCGCGTCGTTCGCTCTCCCCCGCGCGGTGTTCAGAGACGCGAGAACGACACTGGATAGAACGCCGATAATTGCTATAACGACAAGGAGCTCGATAAGCGTAAAACCTTTCTTCTTATTCATATTGGCCGGTACACTATTCATAATTATTGATTCCTCGATGGAATTTCCTGAATCATCTCGGGTGGAAGCTGGTCGCGGATATCCTGCGGAATATCCTCAAGGTACATCGGTTCGCCAACACCAGCACTTGGATTTAATATGTTCATATACGCAACCGCCGTTATCGCAAATAGCACAGCAACAACCATCAACAGCACGTAATTCGCCTGACGTTCATTCTTCACGATGCCGGTTTTGAGCACCCAGCGCACCAGCGTTGGCGTTTTTTGAACGTCAAACGGTTGCGCCATGTCATTACTCTCTTCGTTGAATTCAATTCTCTCCATACTGTTTCTTATGGTATATGGTATAGTATACCTTATTGCGCATACAGTTGCACTGTCTCTGCGATCATGCGTACTGGGGAAAACCGCTCGGCAATGTTGCCATGGAGCGTTTTTCCGAGTTCTTTCGCGCGCGTTTTGTTTTTGGCAAGGAATATGAGCGCGTCCGCGATTTCTTCCGGTTTTTTGGGTTGCACCAATATCCCCGAGCGCATATCCTCTATGACCTCGGGGATGCCGCCAACGTGACTTGCGATGACTGGCAGGGCGGCCATGCCCGCCTCTGTCAATGTGTAGGGGAGACCTTCTTTTATTGAAGGAAGAATGAAGAGATCAAACGCTTTCAGGAATTTTGGGGCGTCCTCCTTAAACCCCGCAAAGAAAACGCGATCTCTGAGCTTATGATTCTCGATCAGTTTTTCCAAACGCGCGCGCTCTTCTCCTTCGCCGATGACGATAAACATGAAAACAGTGTCTGCATCGCGCTCGGCAATGAGCGCCAATGCCATGATGGCGTACTCGAGTCCCTTGTTCCGATGGAGCTCGGCGATTGTTCCAACCCAGACTGGTTTTTTACCGATGTCGAGAACACTCTTTTGCCCAATGAGCGCAACACGCGCTTTTTCACGAGCCATGAACCGGAGCGGCGATCTGCCATTGTAGATAACTCGTGTCTTTTTCCCCGCGAACGGCATACTGCTAATCCATTGAGCTGTTTCGCGCGAAACTGCGATTGTTTCGTGCGCAAGCATAATCGTTAGCCACTGCAAAAATCTGATGATTGTTCGAGAAACCAATACTCGGTCCTCGGTGAACGCCCATCCATGCGCGGTGAAGATGATCCGGTCAACGCGTGCGATTCTTCCCGCGATGCCACCCATGATCCCAATCTTTGAGCTGTTGAGGTGCAGGATGTCGGGTTTTTCTCGCATGATGATCTGCAGAAGCGAAAAGAACGCGCGTATGTCGGAGAATATGCGTATGTCTCTTCCGAGCCGTGGTATCGAGATACATCGTATCTTCGCGGCTTCGAGCTTTGTTTTTAGTAATCCGTCCCCGCCTAAAGCGATCGCAACGTCGAATTCATTTTTGGGAAGACTGGTCGTGAGGTCGTAGACATAACGTTGCGCGCCGCCAAAGTTCGATTTGGTGATGGCGTAGAGGATCTTTTTTTTGCTTGATGTTGATTCCATAATGTGAATTGGCTAGGCGGCGCGCGGGAGGGGGTCGGGGAACGGGAGTTCCCCGTGGAGGAAAACAGCGAAGCCCAGTCCGTCGAGGGCGAGCGTGAGAAACCGTGGGTTTCTCAATTGACGCGCGTTGCGCGTCAATGCTTCGCCAAAGTTCGATTTGGTGATGGCGTAGAGAATCTTTTTTTGTGCGTGTTTCGCCGTCTTTCCGTCAAGTTTCCCCGTATTTTCCGCGTGTGTTGTGTTTGGCATCTTTCAATGGTATATAATTAAACCATTATATACCATATTTCGGCGTGGCGCCGTCATTGCATGAATTTTTTTAACAAAGGAGAGTCGATCATATTGTTTCTTGGAGACGCGGGTCTTTTTTTCCTGGCGCTCTTCGTTACGCTCTTTGTTCGCTATTCCTCCGTGCCAAGTGCCGAACTTCTCGCCGATCACGCCATTCCGTTTTCGATCATATTTTTGATATGGGTGTTCGTGTTCTTTATCGCGGGACTTTACGAAAAACATACGCTCTTTCTCAAAAGTCGAATTCCCTCCGTCATCCTGCGTACCCAGATTGCCAACAGCATTATCGCCGTCCTCTTCTTCTATTTTGTTCCGTACTTTGGCATTACGCCGAAGACGAATCTTTTCATAGATCTCTTTTTTTCATTCGTGCTCATCCTTCTCTGGAGGATTTACATTGTTCCGCTTCTTGGGTTCAGGCATCGGCAACAAGGACTTTTGATCGGCAGTGGCGATGAGATGAAGGAACTTAATCGCGAGGTCAATGAAAACCCGCGGTATAATCTCAAGTTCATATCATCGCTTGATCTCGACGATATTGACGCGATCGACTTCAAGGAGGAAATACTCGATCGAGTTTATGGCGAGAACGTCTCGACAATTGTGATCGACATACGCAACGAAAAAGTGATCCCGGTGCTTCCCCATCTTTACAACCTTATTTTTTCGAAGATTCGATTTGTCGATAAGTATCGAGTGTACGAGGATATTTTTGATCGTGTTCCGCTTTCACTTATCAACTACGATTGGTTTATTGAAAATATTTCGTCGTCTTCTCACGTTGCCTACGACATTCTCAAGCGCGCCATGGACATGTCGGCGGCGTTTGTTCTTGCGGTCGCGTCGCTTGTTGTTTATCCGTTTGTCATGATCGGCATTGCGCTGGACGACGGCTTTCCGATCTTCATCAAGCAGGAGCGTGTCGGCAAGGGAGGAAAAACATTTTCCATCGTAAAATTCAGAACCATGACGACTGAAGCGGTCGGTCAGTCCGTCACAAAATTCGGATTGTTTCTCCGAAAAACCCGTATCGACGAATTGCCCCAGCTGTGGAATGTGCTTCGCGGCGATATTTCGCTTGTTGGCCCGCGTCCGGAGTTGCCGCGGTGGGTGAAGCTCTATGAGGAAAGAATACCGTATTATAACATCAGGCATTTGATCAAACCGGGACTTTCGGGATGGGCGCAAATCCATCAAGAAAAGCCGCCCAAGTTTGATGTTGGATACGATGAGACCAAGATTAAGCTCTCGTATGATCTTTATTACATTAAAAATCGTTCTTTCCTCCTTGACGTGAAGATCGCGCTCAAGACACTTAAGATACTCATGATGCGGAGCGGGGTTTGACATACGAATCATGCAAGACAAAATGATAGAAAATTTGATGCGTGCCGAGCGCGCGCGGCAAAAAAATGCGATCAACCTGATCGCGTCGGAGAATTATGTTTCAGACGATGTCCTTGCGGCGCTTGGCTCGGAGTTCACCAACAAATATGCCGAAGGGTATCCGGGGAAGCGTTATTATGGGGGGAACGATGTCGTTGATAAGCTCGAATCGTTATGCCAAGACCGCGCGCGGAAGCTTTTTGGATTGAATGAAAGCGAATGGCGTGTCAATGTTCAGCCGTTGTCCGGTTCGCCGGCGAACCTTGCCGTATATTTTGCTCTTGTGCCTCCCGAGGGAAAGATCATGGGAATGGAGCTCTCGCATGGCGGGCACCTTACGCATGGGCACAAGGTTTCGGCAACCGGAAAACTGTGGAAGCAAGTTTCTTATGGTGTCGACAAAAAAACCGAACAGCTTGATTATGACCATCTCGCAAAAATAGCAAAAAAGGAAAAACCGAACATTATCGTTGCGGGGTTCACCGCGTATCCGCGAACGATTGATTTCGAAAAGTTCAGAAAAATAGCAGACAACGCGCGGGCGTATCTCATGGTTGATATGTCGCATATCGCCGGACTTGTCGCGGGCGGAGTGCATCCGTCGCCGTTTTCGTACGCCGATGTCGTAACGACCACGACGCACAAAACGCTCCGCGGGCCGAGAAGCGCGATGGTTTTTATAAGAAAAGATAAACGTTCACTTGATGATCTTATTGATAAAGCAATCTTCCCCGGTTTGCAAGGCGGTCCCCATATGAACACCATTGCGGCAGTCGCTGTCGCGCTTAAGGAAGCGAAAACAATGGCGTTTAAAAAATACGCTCGACAAACAACAGCGAACGCGCGCGTGCTTGCGAAAGAGCTTGCTACATATGGATGGCGAATCGTTTCCGGCGGAACCGACAACCATCTTTTGCTTGTTGACGTGTGGCAAGGAGGCGCGGGAGTCGGCGGCGCGGAAGCAAGTGAACGGCTTGAGAAAGCGGGAATTATCGTGAACAAAAACACCATTCCGTTCGACACTCGCTCTCCGGCGGATCCATCGGGTATTCGTCTTGGTACGGCGGCGGAAACAACGCGCGGAGCGAAGCAAAAAGACATGAAGCACATAGCGCGCGTGATCGAAAATACATTGCGTTTTAAACACTAAAAACCATGCTTATTGACGGAAAAAAGATCGCTGAAGATATCAAAAATTCGATACATATATCGGTTCAAAAAATGAAGATGCCGCCAAAAATGGCGATTGTCGTGGCGGGGAAGAATCCCGTCATTGAAAAATTTGTTGCTATTAAGAAAAAATTCGGCGATGATGTCGGTATTTCGGTTACTGAGTTCCGCTTTTTGGAAACCTGTTCGCAGAGCGAACTCGAGGGATGCGTGCGCAACCTTGCTGCGAACAATGAATACACCGGTATCGTTATCCAACTGCCGTTACCCGAGGGGATAGACGCCAGATCGGTTCTTGATCTCGTTCCTCGGGAAAAAGATAGTGATATGCTCTCGACGAATTCAATGGCGGCGATGCGGCGTGGGGACGCGGTCATTCTCGCGCCGGTGGTTGGCGCGATCGCAGAGATATGCGAACGCGAAAACATTACGATTGCGGGAAAAGATGTCTTGATCTTGGGCGCGGGGCGGCTCGTTGGCGCGCCTGCGGAAATATGGTTCCGTCATCGCGGGGCGCACGTAACCACGCTCGAGAAACCGGTGCGCGATCTCGCGATGTTCACGAAAGATGCCGACATCATTGTTTCCGGCACCGGCAAGCCGGGGATACTAACCCCGGAGCTTTTGAAGGAAGGAGTTATTTTGTTTGACGCGGGAACAAGCGAGGATGGTGGAAAAGTGCGCGGAGACGCTGATCCGGAATGCGCCAAGCATTGCTCCATCTTTACTCCTGTGCCCGGCGGGATCGGGCCGATTACCGTCGCGGTGTTGTTTAAGAACCTTATCACTCTTGCGCATAAAAAATAAACCATGTACTCCGTGCCATCACAAATCAATCGCGCTCTATTTTTTTATCTCAACGGCTTTGCCGGCGCGAGTCCGGGCGTTGATCGCCTGATCGTATTTTGCGCCGACACGCTCGGCTTTGTTCTTTTCTTCGGTCTGGTGATTTTTTTGTTCTCGCGTGAACACAAACGACAAGGATATGACAAGATTATTACCGTACTCGCGGCGAGCATACTCGCGTTTGGTTTCGCGGAATTGATAAAATACACGTTTCCCTTTCCGCGTCCTTTTGCCTCCGCGAACGGCTCTCACCAGCTGGTTGGATTTGATTACCGATGGATGGATTCGTTTCCGTCGGCGCACGCGGCATTCTTTTCAGCTCTTGCCACTGCCGTTTATTTTTACCATAAAAGAATCGGAATATTTTTCATAGTCGGAGCGTTCGTTATCGGAGTCGGGAGGGTCATGGCTGGCGTCCATTGGCCGATTGATATTGCCGCTGGCTTTGTTCTCGGAGGCGGCATCGCCCCTTGCGTGTATTTCGGGTATATATCTTTGTTCGGAAATCGGAAGCGGTAGTTTACACTTTGTGTCTGAAAAAGTATCATGTCGTTAGTGAAGCTGTAACGACCAGATCGGAAGAGAAGATATGCACAGGGATCGAGTGGAAATAAACATTTTAGCGTATGGCGTAGCAACCACTATAGCCATTTTTGTGTTCTTTGTGGTCAACGCTCCATGTGCCAGCGCCGGCTATTTTGACTATGATGACGTAGTGGTGATTGTGAATGACGCGTCGGCGACCTCAACCGCCATTGGCACGTATTTTCAGGTTGCGCGA
>PFQT01000014.1:400-6603 GCA_002788135.1 Candidatus Yonathbacteria bacterium CG_4_8_14_3_um_filter_46_25 | reverse complement strand
TTTCACCGTTACGCCCGTGGGAGGATTCGGCGCGGGCGATTACGCGGAATACCTAAATGTGTTCATCACCGACTGGCAGACATCGGGCACCTACGCGAAAGCGTGGACGGAATCATCGAGTTACGCGACTACCACGGCGCACATCATTGGCGGCTTGAAAGCAAGCACCTACTATATGGTTACCATTGACGGGTCTGATTATGTGAGCGCGCAAACCGATGCGAACGGCTATCTCACGTTCAATTATACCGGCGGCTATTCATCGCATACCTTCGGGATTGGAGAGGACACGAACGCGTCTTCGGCAACCGTCGCGGGTCCGCCTGATAACTATACCGTACCGCAAAGCGGGGACATTACGTTCTCGTGGAATGCGCCTTCCGGTTCGCCCGATGTCGCTTCCTACGGACTCTTTATTGACGGCAGTCCGTACGGAGATAGTGTGGCATCAACGACGACCTCCCTTGCTGTCAACGCCGACAATTTCAATTGCGGTTCCCACAGTTGGTATGTGCGAACAACCGACACCGCCGGCAACGCGGCACATTCAAGTCCGCGAACCGTGTCGAGAATATGCGGCGGCGGTGCTCCTTCCGGATCAGTATCGTTGCCGATGATCGTTGCCTCATCGTCGGTGTCGTCCTCGTTATCGGGAAACGCTCTTGCTCATGTCGATGATGTTATTACTTTGCCGAGCGCGACAACTACTTTAGCAAATGAGGTCGAGGAACCATCTCTTCGGTTACCGATTTTGATTTCTACTTATCAATTCACCACTACGCTTCGATTAGGAGATCATGGTGATGGTGTTATAGCACTTCAGCAAATTCTCCGACAGCAAGGATTTTTCTTGTACCCGGAAGGGGAGATAACCGGTTACTACGGCGTGCTTACCATGCGGGCGGTGCGGCGGTTCCAATGCGCGCGCAACATTATTTGTTCGGGCACCGAGGCGGCGACTGGCTATGGGGTGTTTGGTCCCATGACCAGAAACGCGCTTAATGCTTTGATCCACGCAAGTGCCTCTACTACTCCCGACGACGAACTCATCATTTCTCTCCAAAAACAAATAGAGGAACTTAGAAAACAACTAGTCTCGCTTCTTGAACTCATGGTGACCGAAATGCGGAAAGTGTTGCAAAACGGGCAAAAAACCCTATAATGCTTTTTGTATGTGGAAGATCAGGATCATAGCGTTCATCATTCTTGCGTGCGGAATCGGAGTTGGTTATTTCGATTACCGGTCGCAAGTCGTTCCCGATAGCGTGTTTCCGTTCAATCTCGGCCTCGACCTCTCAGGCGGAGCGCATCTTGTATACGGCGCCGACGTTTCATCAATTTCAAATAGTGAAATTGCCGAGTCTATGGGCGCGCTTCGCGATGTTATTGAACGGCGCGTCAATCTTTTTGGTGTTTCAGAACCGATTGTGCAAGTCGAGCAAGCGGGAGTTTTTTCAAGCGCCGAGGACAAAAATACCTATCGGCTTATTGTTGAACTTCCCGGGGTAACGGATATCAATAGCGCAATCCAGATGATCGGCGCAACGCCAACCCTCGAATTTAAAAAAGAACGGCCAAAAGAGGAAATCGAAGCGTTCAAAGTCGCTCTCGAAAATTTCCAAAAAGCGCAAGAAGCGGGGGAGAGCATCGTTCCGCCGCAGGTTCTTATTGATGGTCCGTATGATGATACCGGTCTAACAGGACGATTTTTGGAACGCGCGCGTCTCGAGTTTGACCAGACGACTAACGAGCCGATTGTATCCCTCAAGTTCAATAAAGAGGGTTCCGATCTGTTTGCTTCAATCACCAAAGAGAATGTCGGCAAGATTCTCGCCATTTATCTTGACGGCACGCCGATATCGGAACCGGTGGTGCGCCAAGAGATTACCGGAGGCGAGGCGCAGATCAGCGGAAGTTTCACTCCCGCCGAGGCGAAAACGCTTGTTGGGCGGTTAAATTCCGGCGCGCTCCCGATCGACAAACTTGAACTTCTCTCAACGCAGACGGTCGGACCTTCGCTCGGCGGGAAAGCACTCTCTCGGGGCATTATGGCCGGCATATGGGGCATCGTCGTTGTTGCCGGTTTTCTTATCGCATGGTATCGATTGCCGGGATTCTTTGCGGTGATCGCGCTTGGTATCTATATTGCGATCGTTCTTGCGCTTTTCAAATTGATACCGGTAACCTTGACAGCGGCAGGCGTCGCTGGGTTCATTCTTTCCATGGGAATGGCGGTTGACGCGAATATTCTTATTTTCGAGCGCATGAAAGAAGAGATGAAAGCGGGAAATGACCTCGTTCGGTCAGTCGAAGACGGGTTCTCTCGGGCATGGCTTTCGATACGCGACGGCAACCTTTCGAGCATTATTAGCGCCGTTATTTTATTTTGGTTCGGAACGAGTTTGGTAAAAGGGTTCGCGCTCACTCTCGGAATCGGTATCATGGCGAGTATGTTTTCAGCGATTGTTATAACACGGACGTTTCTGCTCGCGGTTGCTGTTGGAAACAATTCCCGTTTCGTACGATTTTTGTTCGGGAGCGGGTTTTTAAAATGACATCCATGTTTGTTATCACTTACAGAAAAATATTCTTTGCCATATCGGGATTATTTGTTCTTGCGGCGTTCGCGGCCATATTTTTTATCGGGCTTAATTTTGGCATTGATTTCAAGGGCGGTTCGATTCTTGAGGTGCGTTATCCCGGCGGACGGCCTGACGCGGCGCCGGTGAACCAAGTAATAAGCGATCTCTTAATCGAGGCATTGCCAGTTCAGCCGACGGAGGAGAGCGGTTTCATTATCAGAACGCGGGCGCTTGAAGAAAGCGAGCGAGTGGCGCTTGAAAACGGACTTTCGTTTGACTCGGCTTATCCGCTTGAAGAGGTTCGGTTTAACTCAGTGGGGCCAACGCTCGGCGCGGAACTTCGTTCAAAAGCGTGGGTGGCGATCGCGACCGTTATTATGGCGATCATTCTTTTTATCGCGTATGTGTTTCGCGGAGTTTCCGAGCCGGTTTCTTCGTGGGGATACGGCATCGTCGCGGTTATCGCGCTTATCCATGATGTTGTTATTCCGACTGGTATATTTGCGGCACTCGGATACGAGATCGATTCGCTCTTTGTCATCGCGGCTCTAGCGATCCTCGGCCTCTCGGTGAACGACACAATAGTCGTGTTTGACCGTATTAGAGAAAATCTCAAAAATAAGATTGATCGCGATTTTAAAATTATTGTTGGAAAAAGTTTGAGACAAACATTTATCCGGTCAATCAACACATCACTCACCGTAGTGCTTGTTCTGCTCGCTCTCTATTTCTTCGGGCCGGAATCAACGCAACACTTCGCACTTGTGCTTACACTTGGAATGGTCTTCGGGACATATTCCTCAATATTTCTCGCCTCGCCGCTTCTGATTGTTGCCGAAAAATGGGGAAAGAAGAAATAACTGTGCCGGAAGACAGTAAAAATAAAAAAATATTCACGAGCAGATGGACGAAATATATCGTCATTGTCGCTCTCCTCTATATCATGTATTTCGGCTTGATTTATCTCATGTTCGAGCGGTAATTTCTCGATACCAGGCGCTTGTTCCACACCCCCTTGACCGCTCTTCTTTTATGTATATAATAGTAGGGCGCCTTTCAATAGGCGCATGTTGGTCCATGAAGACACAGGGGCACTTTGACAATTGAATCGCAAGTCACCATACAATCAATTCAGAGAGATTCTAGAGCACATTCAAATTATCTTTTCTTTTGTTCCGTTCCTGAAAGTCGTGTTTAATCACGATCTTCTTTAATTAGAGTTTGATCCTAGCTCAGGATGAACGCTGGCGGCGTGGATAAGGCATGCAAGTCGAGTGGGTTTAGACCCACGGCAGACGAGGTAGTAATACGTAGGTACGTACCCCAAAGTCGGGCATACTCCATCGAAAGATGGAATAATTCCCGATGGTTTCCGCTTTTAGCGGAATAAAGATTTATCGCTTTGGGAACGGCCTGCGGGATATCAGCTTGTTGGCAGTGTAATGGACTACCAAGGCTATGACGTCTAGGGGAGGTGAGAGCCTGACCCCCACCGATGGCACTGAGACACGGGCCATACTCCTACGGGAGGCTGCAGTCGAGAATCTTCCGCAATGGGCGCAAGCCTGACGGAGCGACGCCGCGTGGTTGATGAAGTTCTTAGGAATGTAAAGATCTTTTACCGGGGAGGAAGTTTATTGACGTTACCCGGTGAATAAGGGGTTGCTAAACTCGTGCCAGCAGCAGCGGTAATACGAGTGCCCCAAGCGTTATCCGGAATCATTGGGCGTAAAGGGTGCGTAGGCGGTCATGTTAGTCTTTTGTTAAAGGCTTCGGCTCAACCGAAGATTCGCAAAAGAAACGGCATGACTCGAGGATGTGAGAGGTGTACGGAACTCACGGTGTAGGGGTGAAATCCGTTGATATCGTGGGGAACACCAAAGGCGAAGGCAGTACACTGGCGCATTCCTGACGCTGAGGCACGAAAGCGTGGGTAGCGAATGGGATTAGATACCCCAGTAGTCCACGCCCTAAACTATGTCCGCTAGCTCTTCGGAGTATCGACCCTCTGAGAAGCGAAGCTAACGCGTTAAGCGGACCGCCTGGGAAGTACGGCCGCAAGGCTAAAACTCAAAGGAATAGACGGGGACTTGCACAAGCGGTGGATCACGTGGCTTAATTCGTAGGTAAGCGAAGAACCTTACCAGGGCTTGAAACTCTGACGAAATCCCGATGAAAGTCGGGACCTCTCACAAGGACGGCAGAACAGGTGATGCATGGCCGTCGTCAGTTCGTGGTTTGAATTGTTCCCTTAAGTGGGGTAACGAACGCAACCCCCGTCGTCTGTTATATGTGTCAGGCGAGACTGCCCCCGCCTAAGTTTTCAACTTCGTGTTGAAGGTTTAGGCGGGGGAGGAAGGAGGGGATGACGCCAGGTCAGCATGTCCTTTTGATGCTCTGGGCTGCACGCATGATACAATGGCCGTTACAACGGGTTGCGACGACGAAAGTCCGAGCTAATCCTTCAAAAGCGGCCTAAGTTCGGATTGAGGTCTGAAACTCGACCTCATGAAGTTGGAATCGCTAGTAATCGCAGGTCAGCAACACTGTGGTGAATACGTTCTCAAGTCTTGTACTCACTGCCCGTCAAGTCAAGGAAGCCGAGAGTACCCGACGTCCCCGCTTTAGCGGGGCCTAAGGTAAGATTGGTGACAGGGACTAAGTCGTAACAAGGCACGGCTAGCGGAAGCTGGTCGTGGATTATTTCAAGTGAAACCCGGTTTTTGTCTTCTGACGAAGCCTTAATCGGTCGATCGCGATATTTCACAAGAATGTCGCGGGATAATAATTCTGTAATCCTAAATACGAATTCCCCGCCTCGAGGGAAGAGAGGCACCAGGGGACGGAACAAAAGAGAAGATAATAAAAAACAACCCATTACTGTTTAGTAATGGGTTGTTTTTGTGTTTGATCCCAAAAATATCCTCATGTAAAGGTCCGACCTTTTCAACAAGTCAACGAGAGCCGGTCTTATTGAAAAGACCTGTTGTAGGTCGCTAGGTAGGTCGGACCTACCTAGCACGCGAAGATGTTGCGAATGAAGTGGGGCGGATCGCGTTGCTTGACAAAAATGTATTTTAGTGATATATACATACACAGAAAATCAACTAACCACAGGCCACACCACGGGGCCGAGGAGGGAGTGATGAAATTACTAAAGAATCGGCGGGCGGAGGTTGCCCGCCGAAACATTCCGAAGTCCTGCGCCGCGGAGCGGCGGCGCAAGAGGGCGTTAACCCAGGATATTTGTCTTGTCCTGGCGTTGGCGCTCGCCGCCGGATTTTTGTCGGCGGGTCTTTTTGAGGACCTCCCGATCCTCAAGCTTACCTACCCCGACGTGGAGTGCGTCGGGATATGGACGAAAGCAGACGGCGAGCGGGGCGCCGTCGCGTGCCAGGATTGGCTCGCGGCGCACCCTGATGCTCGCTACGAGCACGCGTGGGTTGCTCCGCGGTAAACGGACCAACCCATGCGAGAGAGACCGAGTGTGCATTGCGCGCCCGGTCTCTCTTTTTTTCAGTAAAAGGTCCGACCTTTATTTGTTTGCGATTGCGGTTATTTTTTGCTATATTTTCCCGTGAAGCGCGATTAGCTCAGGTGGTTAGAGCGCGTCACTGATAA
>PFQT01000014.1:0-374 GCA_002788135.1 Candidatus Yonathbacteria bacterium CG_4_8_14_3_um_filter_46_25 | reverse complement strand
TTTGAACCAACGGTGGAGTGGGCGGCGCAAAGCGCCGCCCACGCTGTTTCGCCTGATTTTCCAAACGAATTCGGAGTCCCGCCTTCGGCGGGACGCACTGTTTTTTCGCCAAGAAGCAGGTGTGAGCCAAAGATTTCTTTGGCACAGACCTTTTTAACAAAAAGGTCTGAATCAGAAGCAATTTTGTCCAATGATTGAGCGTCTTTTAGCCAGTTTTGGAAAGGTGCGAGCCAATCATTCTGCTTGTGTGAAAGAGAGGTCATTTCTTCTTGGAGCGACTTCTTCTCCAATAACAATTTTGTTTTTTGTGAGGTATAGTCCACTTGGTCAATAACTTGGTCTAAATATCCAGTAAGAAGTCGCTCTAACTTTTG
>PFQT01000004.1 GCA_002788135.1 Candidatus Yonathbacteria bacterium CG_4_8_14_3_um_filter_46_25 | reverse complement strand
TCCTAGTCAAAGTTATAATATAATAATATATTCAGTTTACATCTTTGCGATATTGGTTGCAATGACCCGAATGAGATACCATTATACGACATCACACGTCGTATAATGGTATCGCGATGTAAGAATAATCAATGCGCCGCAAGGATATCAATCTGATCTTGATAGATGACGGCAAGATCCATGACATCATCGCCATAGAACGCGTATGCCGGCTTTTGCCAATTCCCTCCCGCAAGATACCGGAGAGCCGCGCGACGCTCCGCCTGATATCCTCCTTCCGCAGCGTCGTTATCTTTTAAAAGAAGCGCGGCCGCGACGAACGCGTCCATCGGATCCCATGGATTTGGCGGGTTATGCCCCGTTATCTCGGTGATAAGACCCTCATAAGGCAACCATGTTGTCGGCATCATTTGAGCCGGCCCCATCGCGCCTCCGCAACCATAATAAGGAGCTTTGGAAACAGGCATGGCGCCAGGATCAAGCCCAAGTCCGGTCGTGATCTTAAAAAACGCCGCTTTTTGCTTCTCTGCCGACGTAGGATAGCCGATACTTTTATAACATTCATAAAGGTCGGTTTTCCAATTCCCCGAACCGAGATTCCCTCCAAGATTCGATTCCTCAGCGATTATACCGAGCAAAAACGCCGGACGAACATCGGTCTTTTGAAAGGCAAAGTTCGCGTACTCAAGCGCTTTTTCAAACGGTATGGCGGCCGAACCGCGCAAGGTAAAAAGTTCAGTTCGTATTGCTGTCGCGTCTTTTTCTTTCGTTTTTATCAGGTCTTGATATGCTCGCTCTTCTCCTTTGGTCGCCTTCAATATCCTCCGCTTCTCCGCTTCATCTTTTTCGAGCTTGGTTCGCTCAAGTACCTGTATTTGTTTAAGTTGCACTTCTTCTTCACGCTTGTTCTCAAGTGCGTGTTTCGTTTCTTCAGTGTTTTCCTTTACGCCCTTGATCTCCGAAAGAGAAGCGGCGAGAGATTGATTGATGGAATCGAACGAGTCAATATCGGAAAAAAGATCGGAAATATTTTCGTTCGCGAGCATGATCTCGATGAATGAATACGCGTCAAATTCGTTGGTCTTCCGCATCAGTTGCGCGATGGATTCTTTCTCGCGCCGCATTTTTTCGGAAAGCGAGCCGATCGTGTTCCCTTTTTCCAGAATATCATCGCCCAGCGCGGCGATGGTGAGATCGCGAGCCCGAATGCTCAATTTCGCTTTCTGTATGCTCGCGTCGATGATCGCCACGTCGCGTTCAAGAGATACCGATTCCCGTTGTTTGGTTTGCAATATCTGCCGTTGGCCTTCTATGTCCTTTTCAAGCTGATCGAGCTCCGCTTGCAGGTGCGCTCTTCGTACGGCTACTTCCTGGCTTCCAACTTGCGCGTGGAGCATGCTCGCCGAAAAAAGAACATACACAAGGATAAAAACAGCGCAAAAAATACCCGAAACTTCCCGGATTGTTTCGGCATAATTCTTTGCGCGAAAACGATATTCTTGTCTACTTTTTGTTTTCAACTTCGGCATTCGCCTCCTCTTTGTCTTTTTTGCCCTTCTTTTCAACTTCAATCGAGGAGATATCCGGTGCTGTCTCTCCTTCCTCCTCTTGTGCGGTTGAAACAAGCGCAACGACCTCGTCGGCGTTCATCACGGTGGCGATGCCGGCGGGGAGAGCGACATCGTGAACGGTAATTTGGCTTTCAAGACCAATAAGTGCTGATATGTCGACTTTGATCTCATGCGGCAATATCGAAGGAAGCCCTTTGATCGTCATTTCATGGATGATCTTTACCAAAGTACCGCCCAATTCTTTAACGGCCGGCGAGATACCAACGAATTCAATCGGGATATTCACCTCAACTTCTTTCTTCTCATCGATCGCATAAAAATCGACATGAATTGGATTGCCTTTTATCGGGTCTTTCTGCACTTCGTAGATCAACACTTTTTTGTCACCCGCAGTGGTCACAAGAGAAATAACGGACGATTCCCCCGCCTCTCTCCAAACACGCGCAAACAACGCCGCGGAAACGGAAACCGACAACGTTTCAGGAACTGCGCCATATATGACCGCTGGTAACAATCCTTGACTCCGCAACAATCGTGTCTTTGCGACTTTTGTTCGTTCTTGTGATTCTAATGTAAGCATGAGGCAATTATATACAGATGACGCTAAAAATCAACCCCCTGTACAGTTAACCATATGAGGTGATCGTTAGAACAGAATTAGGATGACAAATAGTAACATATCCCTTCATAAGGTCAGTCCTTACGGAAGAGACAGACAAGTGTTACATACCGCTAAAGAGCTGTAGCCTCTTTAAAACAACTGATTTAACGGCCTCGACGGAGGGTTTCATGATCCGATATGGGGCGATCTCGTCGGGATTGCCGACAATAAAGTCGCGCAGAGCGTCGCGATATGCAACCCGTATCTCCGTATTAATGTGAATGATCGATATTCCCGCCTTGATCGCCTGGCGGAAATTTTCATCCGAGATTCCCGACCCGCCATGCAAAACGAGCGGGACTCCCGCGGCGTCTTTGATCGCACTGATCCGTTCTAGATCGAGTTCCGGATTGGGAACGTTCTTCAGCATCCCGTGAATGTTGCCGACCGAAGGCGCAAAGAAATCGATACCGGTATCCTCGACAAAACGTTTCGCGTCTTCCGGTTTCGTGAGCATGGCGGGGTCGGTCCCAACGCCATCCGGGAGAGAATCAAGCATCTTTGAAGACATCCCGATGTAACCAAGCTCCGCCTCGACGAGAACACCAGAGTTTGTCGCGCGCGCGTACTCTACACATTGTTTGGTAATTCTGGCGTTTTCCTCTATAGGAAGCTTCGCGCCGTCAAAGATCACCGCGTCAAAACCGGCGTCAATCGCCTCTTTTACCCGTTCAAACGAATAGCTATGGTCGGCGTTGGCGAATAGGGGATAATCAAATTCTTCGCGCAAACTCTTCACCAAAGCAACAGTCTGCCGCACTCCGACAAAGTCACGCTCGCCTTCGGACACACCGATGATGACCGGCACACCGAGTTCCCGCGCGGCGGAAAATATCCCCCACAGACCTTCGATATTCGAGATATTAAAATGCCCGACGGAAACACCTTTTTCTCGCGCTTCGGCTATTGTTTCTTTGAGATTTTTCATACGTTATGTACAGACACGGCGCGATAGGGCTACGCCGTACCGCCAGTGCCGTTATTACTATCGGCAATATTTTCTTCGTTAAACTGCTCATGTTTCATCCCCTTCATCGTCAAGACGAGAAGGATAACCACCACCGTGGCGGCGATACCCATGCCAACCCATGGAAGAAATCCATATTTTTCAGTTATCCGGCTTTCTTCCGCGTCGCACGCGTCGCCCTCGCCGTCTCCGTCAGTATCTCTTTGATTCGCGTTGGGGTCATTCAAACAATTGTCGATGCTGTTTATGATTCCGTCGCGATCAAAATCGTCGCACGCATCGCCTCTCCCGTTGCTGTTGATATCCGCCTGATCGGCGTTGGAGACATTTACGCAATTATCAAGCATGTCGGGAATGCCGTCGGTGTCGATATCGGCGCGAACATACGCGGTGTTTGCAAACGATGGCGTTTGTTCGAGCATAAGAACTTCTGCATCGTTTCGCAGGTTACCACTCTCGCCAACACTCACTTTAACGGGACGGTCAGGATTAAAGTACACCTGATAGGTTTTCCCCGGCGCCGCCAAGAAACGCATACCGCGTGTTGTTGTTTTTTCCGCGTCATCCTGCCTCAGCGAAAGTTCCGTTAGGCGAAGCGGCTGGCCGTAGGTAAAGGTGATTGTCCATCTGTCCGCCGATGTCTTTGGGAAATCAACTTTCTGCGAGGTCATTTTTGTTTTCGCCAGAACGATACGATCACCCGTTGCGGTGAGAACGCGAATCTCAATCGAGGTCGGCAGAGCGACATATTTATCGAGACCAATTGAGAGCGACGACGAGGTAACACTTTTCCCGAAAAGCGCGGTAATCGTGACACTTCCCTCGCTTCCTTCAGGAAGAAGAAAATTGGCAAAAGTATCGTAACGATGGTCGGTAAGAAGACGCAACTCCTGATTCGGCGGTATTGAGAGCAATGAGAGTAGTGTTTCGTTCGTTGATCGCGTCTCTCGGTAAAAACTGGGCACGGGCAATTTCGTATCCTTGTCGATAACCGCGAAAATAGAAGCATTGACGATCTCGTCGCCGGTGAATGGGACTTCGACGACCGTAGGCACGATAATTGCCGGAATTGAAATGTCTTTTATTGAACGAAACGCCGTTATATCAAAGTTTGTTACCGCCATAACACAAAATGGAAGCACGAGCGCGCCGGTGCCAACAAGCAAAAATAGGTATACTTTCTTTTTCATGAAGTTATTGTTTGTTTTTTTGATTTTCTGATAAATGCCCCGGCGATAAGTACCGCGCCGATCGAAAGATAGGTCATGATTCTCCAAAAGAGCGGGAAATCCCATGCGCCGATAATGATCCTGACCACGGCATAAAGAAGCACGAACACGCCGAATTGGGTAATGCCTTTCGCCTGTCTGCGATGGCCGACGACATAGCACGCGACCCCTTCCAGCGCGTAGACGACAAGCGCGCCCATGACGGCAAAATTCTCTGATGCGCCGGCGAACAACTGCCACAAAATAATCTGAATAAACATGTTCGCGTAAAGCGCGCCGGCAAAAATGAACACCGGGCTAATGCCGCGAATCCTCAATAACGCACCGTTTGCGGCGAAACGTTCGCTGGTATCTCGGAGAAAGTATCCGACAAAGAAGAACGCGGCGGTAAGAGTTGCAAGAGCGGCAGATTCATTACTGAAGAAAGGCACCGTGAAGCGCGTGGCGCCGACAAACCACGAGAGAATCTGGGTGCCCACAGAGATGGCCGGTATAGCCAGAAGCGCGGCAACCCGTTCTCCGATTTGTCTGCTCTGCACAATCACTGCGACAAGCCACGAAGCCACAGAAACCTCAACCGTAAAGGCGATGATAAGCGCCATAGGATTTGAGAGCTCGAATGCCGTTGCGGCGACAAGCATCGCGAATGCGATGCCGGCGTAGGTCAAGAACGCCGCCCGTATACGGGTAACACTATAGACGGCGTAGGCACCGACAGCGGATACAAGAAGCGGCACGACGACGACAATGCTTCTTAAGTGTTCGGAAACCGCAATGGATATCCACGCGAGAAGCACGAAACCGTTCCCCGCGGCGGTAAGAATATCAGCGTGATCGACACTTCTTCGTTTTATGATTCCCGCAAGATTAACGGCGTAGAAAAGAGCGGCGAAGAGAAAGGCAAAAAAGAGCGCGGTGCTTTTTTCGCTTCCCGATGCATGGGAAGTGAAGTAGCTTGTCAGGTACGGCAGATCGTAGAGAAAAACCAGCACAAGAGCCGCGGGCGCCAAATTTCTCCAGCCGGTAAGGGCGACTATCCAGAGTGTTCCGGCCGCGACAACAAATAAGTAGGAGAACGTCTCGAAGACGTCGCGCATCACAAAATCAACGAGAAACGGGGCGATACCGGCCATGATGAGTGAAGCGATCGCAAGCGGATATACGCGATGTCTCACGCTCGCCGCCGCCGGAAACACGACCGAAAGAAACATCATCGAAAGCGCGAGCGCGGGCGTAAAGAAATCGTAAATAAATCTGCCGGCCAATGTGGTTAGCAAAAATACAACTGAACCGATGACAAGGAGCGTGCTCCCCTGATTCTTGTACAACCTGATACGCCACTGGCCAAGTAAAAGAAAAGCAACGCCAACCAAGAAGCCAAGGGTGATACGGTCGCGAGGTCCGATCCAATCCTCCGCGAACGCGTAGTTCACAAGCCAGCCGATGCCGATAAGAAAGATAAGACCGCCGAGTTTCATGATCCAGTTCTCCTTTATCCACGACGTGAACAGGGCGACTGACCGATTTTCCCGCGCGCTTTCCGTTTCCGGCACGACCGGCGCAACGCGCTTTTCCAATGGTATCATCGGCGATTGCGAAACACCGATTCCGGACAGCTCTTCCGCGGTGATAATCCCTTTTATTTCGAGAAGCTTGATCAGTTTCGCCAATACTTCAGAGTTACCCATGTTTTTTTGCGCGGGAACATCTCCGGAGCGTTTATTCCCGAGCGAATAAATTACCCCGATAATAAGTAAGACGGGTAGTACCCACAAGCTCACTACGAAAATCTCCTCAACAATCTCCTCAACCACCCACGGCATATCAATCCCAAAAAAATAAGAAGACAAAGCGAACACCATCACAGATAATAAAATGAAGAACGGTCTGAATGGATGTCTTTTTATCATATCTTTTATAAATACTTTACATCAATATTAAATGATAAGTTAGGCACGGAAACTATCGCTATATTT
>PFQT01000041.1 GCA_002788135.1 Candidatus Yonathbacteria bacterium CG_4_8_14_3_um_filter_46_25 | reverse complement strand
ATACAGAAAACAGACTTCCTGTCCCCGAACAACTTACTAAAGGCGAAATATTGGTCGCCAAGGATGCCTACCTTGCTATAGGTATCGACAAAGAATATGCCTGTCTAAAAAACTTTGGAAGTATTGACAGAGAAATCGTTGGAGCCGATTCCATCAATAATCTCACAATTGGAAGGCACTATTTTACCGACAGAGGATTGACGGTGGAGTCACTTAAGAAAGGTGCTTCATTTCGTGTTGTTGATGTTGTTGCGGTAACCAAGCATGGGCTCTCGACGATTGATTCGGGTCCTGGGCCAATATATTACCTCATCTTAAAAGATCAAAATAATATCTCGTATCAGATCGCAACAGTATCCCTTGGCCTAAATAAAGATGATTTATTTCTCTCTTTTGTAGATTCTTTGTCTCCAAACAACACTTCCTCTGTAAACTTATTAAGTCCTGATAGTTTTGATGAAACAGCAGATTACGAAGGTGGAAACTCTCTCAAATACACAGGAAAGCTGACAGAGTTAACAGACACTTATTTGAAGAGCACTGAGCCACAATGGAAAAAATTGTCTGACCGTCTTGAACGCGGAGAGAAATTTGACATTATGGTAGTAGTTGACTTGCGCGATGATAATTTTATGGAGATTAAACTTTCTGATAATCAAGTGGAGCGTTCTAGGCAAGTCGCACAAATTCAGGATGAATTTCTCAAAAAAATCCCAAGCAATCTTGTTCTGAAAGGTGTTGAGAAAGATAAGGCGTGGCCGTATGTGTCCATGGAAGCAAATTTAGATTTGCTGACCTATCTTGTGGATGAACAAGTGACCCTTAAAATAAAGTCGATATCAGAACTAACTCGATTGCCGTAGGGAGTCAATCCCCGTCGTTTTATAATTTTTTCCTAAAAACAACGGGGATTGTTGTGCGCGCATTGGGTGGGCGGGTCAAGCACATACAGATTTGTTTGTGCCATGCACAATCCATATTCTTTGAATTACCATCAAACTCTATCGAAGTCATCAAGCGAACACACACAACGCCGAAGTAGCCAGCGCGAGCGAAGCGAGCGGGCTATGTGTAGGCGATTGTGTGTGGTTCGCGGAGTTTAGAGCTACCACAAAACGCGGATACGGGAGCGCCTCGGTCGCCGTGAGGGCGGAGAAAAGAGCAAACAAAAATGTTAAAATAAGATTGCTCTTTTCGGAGACTGAAACGGCGAAGCAAAACCAGAAATTTCCTTTCCATCTCTTTTTCCGTTTCGCGGTGGATGGGTGGGGGGAGGAGACGCGAGAAAAATGCAAGGAAATTTTTTGGTT
>PFQT01000054.1 GCA_002788135.1 Candidatus Yonathbacteria bacterium CG_4_8_14_3_um_filter_46_25 | reverse complement strand
TCATTTTCTGGCAGTATTTTCGTGTTTCCCATTGTTTTCAAGGTGCTCGTCTACTGTCAACTATACACTGACCCAGTGCAGGTAATTCACAATAAACGTGTGACATGGTAGTATTATCCTGTTATGTCACGAAATGAAGCAAAAATAAACGATCCTGACGCGGGTAAAAACAACGAAGAAAAAGGCATCATTCCGGTCGATATCGGTTTGGAGATGCGTGAATCCTATCTCAACTACGCCATGTCGGTCATTACGTCGCGCGCGCTTCCCGACGTACGCGATGGTCTTAAACCTGTCCACCGCCGGATACTCTATTCCATGAACGAGATCGGACTCGGTTATTCGGCGAAATTTCGAAAGTCCGCCGCGGTTGTCGGAGACGTGCTCGGAAAATATCATCCCCATGGCGATGCTTCGGTGTATGATGCGATGGTAAAGATGGCGCAAGATTTCAGCATGCGTTATCCGCTTGTTGTCGGACAGGGAAACTTCGGTTCCGTCGACGGCGACTCGCCGGCTGCCATGCGGTACACCGAAGTAAAAATGTCGCGCCTTTCGAGTGAGATTCTTTCTGATCTCGAGAAAAACACCGTTACGTTCGTACCGAACTACGACGGAACAAAAAAAGAACCGACCGTACTTCCGTCGACCGTGCCAAATCTTCTGCTTAATGGCACGTTCGGGATCGCTGTCGGCATGTCGACAAATATACCGCCTCATAACCTAAGGGAGGTTATCGATGCCACGATCTGTCTTCTTTATGATGAGCGTGCCACGACCGATGATCTCATGAAGTTCATCAAAGGACCTGATTTCCCAACGGGGGGCATGGTCTTTGGCGAAAAGGACATTCATCACGCGTATGCATCCGGTCGCGGCGGGGTGGTGTGTCGGGGCGAGGCGGAGATCGTCGATGAAGGTAACACCAATCGAATTATCATACATTCGTTGCCGTTTCGCGTTAACAAGGCGGAACTTATCGTGCGCATCGCCGACCTTGTCCGCGAGAAAAAAGTAGAGGGAGTAAAAGGTCTTCGCGATGAATCTACGAGAGATGTTCGCGTTGTTATTGATCTTAAGAGCGGCTCATACCCTCAGAAGGTTCTCAACTATCTCTATAAACACACTGATCTCGAGACCGCGTTTCACTACAATATGCTTGCGCTGGTCGACGGGGTACCTCAAACACTTTCGGTGAAGGCGCTTCTTGGTGAATTCATAAAACATAGAGTCGTTGTCGTCACGCGCAGGACGCAATTTGATCTTGAAAAAGCGGAGGCGCGCGAACATATACTGCTTGGTCTCAAAAAAGCGCTTGACCATATCGACCAGATTATCAAGCTTATTAAGGCATCAAAGGATACTCCCGCGGCGCATCGAAATTTGATGAAGGAATTTCGCTTTTCGGAAAAACAGGCGACGGCAATCTTGGAAATGAAACTTCAAAAACTTGCCGGACTTGAACGCAAACAGGTCGAGCTTGAACTCAAAGAAAAACAGGCGCTCATCAAAGAATTAAAAACGCTCCTCGCTTCGCCGCAAAAGATCAGGGGTGTCATTAAAGATGAACTTTCCGTATTGAAGGAGAAATTTGGCGATGATCGAAAAACAAAAGTGATACGAAGCGGCGCGAAGATGATCTCTGCCGAGGACATCGTGCCTGATGAGGATTCGATTCTGATCTTTACAAAAGGCGGCTATGTCAAACGAACGAATCCGAATGAATATCGCCAGCAGAAACGCGGCGGCATCGGCGTTATTGACCTCAACACAAAAGACGAAGATTTCATCACACTCTTCCTTTCAACGAACACCCACAGCAACCTGCTGTTCTTTTCAGACAAAGGAAAAGCATACCAGACCAAGATGTATGATATCCCGGAAGGGAGGCGCGCGACCAAAGGCAAGTCGATCATGAATTTTCTTTCGCTTATCGCCGGAGAAAATATTACTTCGATCCTTGCCGTACCGAGAGAAGTGGGGGCAAATTCTTCGCTTCTGATGGTGACAAAAAATGGTGTCATTAAAAAAGTTCCCGCGGGAAGCTTTAAAGACGTTAGGCGTAGCGGGCTTATCGTGATACGGCTTACGAAGGGCGACGAGCTCCTCAACGCGCTTTTTGTGGAAAAAGGGGACAGTATCATTCTGGCTACCGCGCAGGGGCAGTCGATTCGATTCAAGGAATCCGATGTGCGACAGATGGGCCGCGCCGCCGGAGGTGTGCGAGGGATCAAGCTTGGGTCGGGAGACGTTGTTGCTCAAGCTGGCGTCGTTCGCAATTCGTACGAAAATTCGCGCTTGCTCGTCATGAGCCAGAATGGATTCGGCAAGACGACTCCGATCAAGGAATATAAGGTGCAAAAACGCGGCGGGACGGGTATCAAAACGGCAAAAGTGACAGCGAAGACGGGAGGTATCATTCTCGCCAAGGTGGTTACCGATGAAGATAGCGAACTTATCGTGATATCGAAAAAAAGCCAAGTGATACGAACTGAACTCAAAGACATTCCTACGCTTGGCAGGCAGACACAGGGGGTGCGAATCATGAAACTCCGCAGTGAAGACGAGATAGCTTCTTTTGTATGTTTTTAACAGCACGCGGAGTTGGTATGTGCGCGAAATTGTTTTATAATTAAAAATATATGTCATTCGCAAATCCCGAAGAAAATATTCGACAGTTTGGCATTAAGGAAGGAATGCTCGTCGCCGACTTTGGCGCGGGGAGCGGGGCGTATGCGCTTGCCGCCGCGGAGGTCGTCGGAAGATCAGGAAAAGTGTATGCCGTTGAGGTTCAGAAAGAGTTTTTAGAAAGTGTGACAAAAGCCGCGCAAGAAAAGCGATTGTCCAACATTGAGGTGATTTGGGGAGATATTGAGAATCTCGGCGGAACAAAAATAGGCGATCAGCAAGTCGACGCGGTCATCCTTTCCAATGTTTTGTTTCAGGTTGCCGATAAAAAGGGAGTTGTTGCCGAAGCGAAGCGGATTCTCAAACCGCATGGCATGGTTTTGGTTGTGGACTGGCTTGGTTCTTTTGGCGGTCTCGGTCCTCGACAAAGCGAGATTTTCCCCGAGGCGCAGGCGTGGCAACTTCTTGGAGAGCATGGTTTCGAGATACAAAAAGAGATTGTTGCCGGAGACAATCATTATGGGTTTATCGCACAGCTCGTGAAGTAGCGTTCTCGTCAGAGAGCAAGCATTCATTTTTATGAAACAAAAAAGTATATTTGAGATAGTCCTGATGGTCGTTTTTTTCTTTTTTATCGCGTATGCCGTGTTGGGATTCGCGGGAATCGCTCCATTGCCGGGAGGCGGCAAAGACGAAGAGAATATCTATTTGGGGTCGGTCGTTATATGGGGGACAGCGCCCAGTGTCGCCATTTCCGATGTGATTGATGCGGCGGGGTTTGAAAAAAAAGTTAAGGTTTCTTATGTCCAAAAAAATACGGCAACATTCGATCGCGACCTTACCGAAGCGCTTGCGAACGGCGTTGGCCCCGACATCGTTCTTTTATCGGAAGATCTGATACTCCGTTATCAAAATCGGATACAACCCATCCCATACGCAACATTGCCTATCGATCGTTTCAAGGCGCTTTTTATCCAGGAGGCGGAACTTTATCTCGGAAACGACGGAATAGCCGCTTTGCCGCTTACCGTCGATCCGATGGTGATGTATTGGAATCGCGACTTATTTTCGTCCGCGGGGATTATTAATCCACCGACATCGTGGAGTCAATTTATCGACGAGGTGGTGCCAAAAATCACTATGGTCGATTACGGGGCGAAGATAAAACGAAGCGCGATCGCGTTCGGAGAGTTTGATAATGTGACCCACGCGAAAGATATTATTTCTCTTCTGATATTGCAAGCGGGGAATCCGATCATTTTGGTGGGAGCGGACGGAGCGCTAGAAGTTGTTCTGGAAGAGCGTTTTGGATACGATGTCGTGCCGGCGCAAGAGGCTTTGAAATATTATACACAATTTTCCGACCCGTCCCAAGACGTTTATTCATGGAATCGTTCACTTCCTTTGTCGGAGAGCGCTTTCCTTTCGAGTGATTTGGCGGTCTACTTCGGTTACGCAAGCGAATATAAGGAAATGAAGCGAAAGAACCCTCATCTTAATTTTGATGTTGCGGATATGCCGCAACGGGAAGTTGGCGCAAAACAAAAAATAACTTTCGGAAAAATGCGGGGGCTTTCAGTCCTGAAGGCGACAAAAAATCCAAACGCGGCGTTTGCGGCGGTGATGCTCATGTCAGGTCCCGATTTTATCTCCACCGTTTCCCGATTGATGGGAGTGCCCCCGGCGCGCAAGGATCTCCTTTCTAAAAAACCCGAACAAGAAAACGCGCTTTTCTATCAGTTGGCATTGCAGTCGCGGGCGTGGCTTGATCCGTTGCCTGAAACCACCAGCGCTATTTTCCGGGGGATGACAGAAGACATTCTGTCAAAAAGGGCAAATTTTGCTGATACCATTGAAACTGCCGCCCGGAAACTTGAGAACGCGCTCCGTATAAAAAGATAGTTGAAATCTAATCGCACGAATCATGAAAATTAAGAAAAATCATAAACGATATATCGCGGTAATCATTTTAGTGCTTATGTGCGCGCCATTCGTCGCCCTTTCAGCAGATGTGATTGTTCCATGCGAAAACGATTGCGATTTTAACGATTTCATAAAGCTTATCAATAATGTCATTAATTTTCTCTTGTTCTATATCTCAATGCCGCTCGCGGCAATTTCTTTCGCGGTTGCCGGTGTCAAAATGGTGCTTGCGCGCGGCAATGAATCAAAAGTTACCGAGGCGAAGCAAATATTTTGGTATGTTCTCATGGGTGCGCTGATCGCGCTTTCCGCGTGGCTTGTCGTGAAGGCGATCGTCGTGGTGTTTTTTAAACCCGCGTATATTTTTTTGACATAACATTGTTTGCGGCAATGATGTATGATAATATAAATCGACAACATATGCGAAATACATCCTACCGTTATATCATAGTGTCCATGATTACACGCGCTATTTTGACAGTTTTTCCTTTCGTGTCATTAGTACCGTTCGCTCGCGCCGGAGCCCCTGGCGTTTTCGTACAGAACCCGGTGAATTATGACGACTTCCCCGCTTTCATCGAGGCGGTCCTCGCTGTCGTTATGAAGATCGGTATGCCTATCGTGGTGCTGATGATTATTTTCACCGGACTCTCGTTCGTGCTCGCCCGTGGCAATGAAAAGAAGCTCGAGGATGCTAAACATTCGCTTGTCTGGACGATTGTGGGAGCTGGTATCCTTATGGGCGCGTGGGTGCTTGCACAAGCGGTGGCGGCAACGATTAAAGCGATAGCGGATTAATAAAAAGTGCAAAAAGCGCGATTATGGATGATAAAAAGAAAATAAAGTTTGAACGGCGAACAGGATACGGCGCCGCGGCCGTGTTTTTTGGTGTCGCGTGCGCGTTGTTCCCGTTGCTTGCTTTCGCCGACCCGCCCGCGACATTCAAGGATTTGGTGAAGCTTTTTATTTCAAGCATTCTCGACCCGCTGGTGCCGCTCATCATCGGTCTTGCGCTCGTGTATTTCCTCTGGGGCGTGTCGAAGTACATCCTTCATGGAGATGACGAGAAAAAGCGCGAAGAGGGGAGGCAGATGATGGTGTATGGCATCATCGGATTGTTTGTTATGGTGTCCGTGTGGGGCCTGGTGAATATCTTGGTCGGAACGTTCGGTCTCAGCAACATCATTCCGCAATTACCAACGTAGTTCTAAGAGAATTTTAAGAGAAAAAAATTTTGGGCAAGGTATTTTCTTGAAAAGATTGTTTGCGTTGATTATAGTAAATAAGGAATGCAACGTGTGATCGGTAGGTTTGTTATTAGCAATTAATCATGTCTAAAAATGAACAAAAAATTTAGTGTAAAGATGGCGATTGTTGGCACTCTGGCCAGTGCGATGAGTCCTTTCATCGCGCTGGCGCAGGCCGGTGCCCCTCCTGCTGGTGTAACTGATGTCGAGAGTTTATTTAGTTACATCCACGCTTTTTTTAATAGCTCTATTCCAATTCTTATCTCCATGGCGGTGCTATATTTCGTATGGAGCGTGTTTCGTTATGTCGGCGCGGGTGATAATCCAGAGAAACGCGCGGAAGGCGCGAAACTTATGGTCTACGCGGTGGTGTCAATTTTCGTCATGGTGTCCGTGTGGGGCCTGGTGAATATCTTGGTCAACACATTCGGGTTATCTAATGTTATTCCGCCCTTTCCAAAGGTTCCGACGATTCCATAATTATGACTTGATCGCATGGTGGAAAACAGATTGCATTTATCCACAGGTCTTATTGAATATTATGTCAATATTGTTTATTCTTGAAACAGAATAAAAATAGGTCGATTAATTTATTAGCAATTAATCATGTCTAAAAATGAACAAAAAATTTAGTGTAAAGATGGCGATTGCTGGCACTCTGGCTATGGCGATGAGTCCTTTCATCG
>PFQT01000045.1 GCA_002788135.1 Candidatus Yonathbacteria bacterium CG_4_8_14_3_um_filter_46_25 | reverse complement strand
AATTAAACAAAAAGGTCGGGCTAAAAAGAGCTAAAGAGTCTCTAGTTAACTGTCAATTATGTTCAGTGGCTTGAACATAGATATTACCATTTGGATTGATGATGGAGACGGTGTGTTCGATAAAACTTATGACAAACAATTCAAGTTATATACTGACTCACGTTTTGCGTCTCAACCGATTTTCCAGCATATTCTTTTTATGCCCAGCATAAAATAAATGCAGTAGCTGGTGTCGGTATCTTCGTGGGTGGATGCCAATAGCATAAAAGAGAGTTTTTCATAAAAAACTGTTTATTTCGCACCAAGCCGAGTGTCGGTAGTTTTTAATGAAAACTACAATAATTTTTCCTGTCTGTCGTGCGGGAGCTCTTTGTCGAGGTGGCGGTAGGCCTTGTTGGTTGCCATTCGCCCGCGGCTGGTGCGATCGAGTAGGCCAAGTTGGATCAGGTATGGCTCATTGACTTCTTCGATCGTGCCTTCATCTTCCGAGAGACTTGCGGCGATGGTTTTAAGTCCGACCGGCCCACCGGCGAAATGATCGATAATGACACCAAGTATCTTTCGGTCAATAACATTAAGACCAAGCTCATCTATATCAAGTAACGTAAGCGCATCGACAACGGTTTCCGCCGAGAGATTTTTTTTATGCACCTGAGCGAAGTCGCGGCACCGTTTAAGAAGAAAATTTGCGGTTCGTGGCGTTCTCCTGCTTCGCTTGGCGATCTCTTTGAGCGCATCGTCAGTTACCATTGCGTCAAGTATTTTCGCTGAACGCTTGATGATCTGCTTTATTTCATCATCACGATAAAATTCAAGGCGGAACACTCCGCCGGAAAAGCGTGAGCGAAGCGGCGAGGAAAGTAGTGACATGCGCGTAGTGGCGGCGATAAGCGTGAATATTGGAAGTTCAAGTTGAATGGTGCGCGCCGAAGGACCTTTCCCAATGATAATATCGAGCACATTTGATTCCATGGCGGGGTAGAGGACTTCTTCAATGGTTTTATTAAGGCGATGTATTTCGTCAATAAAGAGGATATCGCCGGGAGAGAGATTGGTAAGTATTGAAGCGAGATCACCGACCTTCTCTATTGCCGGTCCCGATGTTGATTTTATCTGGCTTCTTGTTTCGTGCGCGATCAAGTGCGCGAGCGTTGTTTTTCCAAGGCCGGGAGGGCCGTAAAAAAGGATGTGTTCCGGCTGGTGGCCGCGCTCCTTGGCGGCGACGAGGAGGATTTTGAGGTTTTCCTTGACGTTGTCCTGACCGATATACTCTTCCCACTGCGAAGGGCGCAATGTTTGGTCGAGGAACGTCACTTCCTTGCCGTTTCCGGGTAGGTTTTTTGATGGGCTTGACATAATTTTGTTTTTGTGCTAGGTTTACCAGCGATCATCGACAGAAGGGCTGCACTTTAATCCTCTAAACAATAAGCGTTTCGCTTACACGGTATTTTCTTAAGGATGTCCTGGTTTGTCTTTTTTGCCAATACTGGGGCTACCCTCGTAGGGATATCTAACTTTTAGTGCCTAAATTAAAAGAATTGTTTAGAGGATTAAAATACAGCCCTTCCTCTATTATTGTTTTTTCAAGTTACACTCTATCCTAATTCAATTCCACCACTCGTTCAAGCTCTTCGATGGATGTCACTCCTTCGAGTACTTTTACGACCCCATCTTCTTTCATGTTGTATATTCCCTGGTTTTTGGCCGCTTGAATAACGTCATTCTCACCGGGGTTTCCTGCCATAACGATCCTCACGAGTTCTCCCTTCATGAATATTGCTTCATAAATACCAACCCGTCCTTTATAGCCGGCGTTGTTGCATTTATCACAGCCGGTAGGTTTATATATTTTTAGCGGCAACTCGTCGTATTTCACATCAGGACGTTTTTCTTTAATGTCTTTGATCGTGTTCATTAGTATATTTGTCTCTCGTTCGTTCGGCATCGCTTCTTTTTTGCATGACGGGCATAGTTTTCTGATAAGACGCTGTGCGATTGCGACGTTCAGCGCTGAACCGATAACTTTCGGGTTTATCCCAAGGTCGATCAATCTCGGGATCGCGCCAGCGGCGTTGTTTGTGTGGAGTGTCGAGAGTACAAGGTGTCCGGTCAACGCCGAGTTCACGGCTATTTTTGCCGTTTCTCCGTCTCGAATCTCGCCGATCATAATAATATCCGGGTCTTGTCGAAGAGCGGCGCGTAAGCCACTGAGAAATGTGTAGTTACTTTTATTTTCAACCTGCGTTTGCGTTATTCCGGTAAGATGGTACTCAATTGGGTCCTCGATGGTAATGACCTTAATTCCCGGGTTGTAGGTTTTTTTCAAGAACGTATAAAGCGTGGTTGTTTTTCCCGATCCGGTCGGTCCGGTGGTAAGGATCATTCCGTTTGGCCTGCCAATCTCCCTTAAGAGTTCAGCGAGCAGTTTTTCTTCAATACCGAGTGCTTCAAGCGGTACCGATATTGCGTCAGGATTAAGTATTCGGAGCACCACTCCTTCGCCATAAGGACCAGGAAGGACCGATGTTCTGATCTCAATGTCGATATCTTTTATCTTAATGCTAAATCTTCCATCCTGCGTATCTCCGGAAACATTCAATTTAAGGCCGGAAAGCAGTTTTATGCGCGAGATAAGGAGGTGGTGCATTTTTTGGTCGATCGCCGCGATATCTTGCAATATTCCATCAAGTCGGTAGCGTAAGCGGATTGATTCTTCTTGCGGCTCAAAGTGAATATCCGATGCTCGAGTAGCGAGTGCTCCGCCCAATATGATCGCGAATATGGTCGAGATGCGATGGATGTCCTTCGAAGCCGATGTTTTTTCAATCTCTGCTTTTATAGCATCGACAGAGTTGAGTTTTTTGGTTATATCTTCGAGGTACTCTCCTGAAATATCCATAACTCCCGCTTCCGTTTTTTGCGATAAAGTGAGGTCTTTATATCGGTCCCATATTTTTTCAAGACTTGCATGGGATGCCATGAAAAGCCGCGCTCGGTATCCATCTTCCTCAAGTCGTTTAGTTATCGCCCTTGCGCCTGGGTCGTTCGGGGAGAGAATAGCGATATCAAGAATTTTTCCCTTGAGGGCGAATGGTCCGACTGAAAGATCTCGAGCCTCCTGTTCTTTTATGGTGAGTAGTGCCGCGTTACTTATGGCGAGCATAGATACGTCTATGCAGGGTAGCCCGTATTTTTTTGAGAGTATTTCAACAAGCTTCTCTTCTTCCTGTCGACGCAATTCGTCGAGTTGTTTTTTTTGTCGTGACTCGTTGAATGTTGGCATATGTACATTAATACTATAAGTTTTTTGCGTAAAAAACAATATTGATTTTTCTCCCGTAATGTTGGTTGTGGCGTTTGCGTGGCATGGTAAGAGCGGCACTCCTTATGAGCACACAGTATGGATCACAAAAGAGCAAGATTGACTTTTTTAACATTTTGTAGTAGAATGAAAAACATGAAGTACACAAACAAAATACGCCTTTTCTTGGGGCTCTTTTGCATGTTTGCGCTTACTGTTGGCATGACCACTCCTTCGCTTGTGGTGGCGGCGGCTGTTGATGTAACTACACTCGCCCCCATTGCCTATCAAAAATTTGGAGTTACACTCAACGGATATATTTATGCGGGTGATTTGAATGTTTCAGCCAAAGGCAGTTATATTTATACATGGTTCGAATGGGGGAAAACAACCGGGAGCACTTTTAATCACACAACCAATTCAAAATCTCTTACTGTCCAATTAGACAACGCTCCTTTTTCCGCCAACCTAACGAAACTAAGCGCAGGGACGTATTATTATCGCACTGTCGCTGTCCACCAGAATGTGTTTTCGTATGGAGGAGTAGTGAGTTTTACCGTGCAAATCGACGGTGACATTACTTCGGGGGGTTATTATACGAGTACTGGCGGTGTCTCGTACCTTGCGCCGACCGTGGCGACCTACCTTGCAACGAATGTGTCCGGAACCTCTGCCAATCTTAATGGTTCCATTGATCCGCGCGGAAGAACGGACGTGGCGCGTTGGTTTCAGTGGGGTACCAGTACATCTCTTGGTTACACGACTCCGCAAACCTATAACGCAAGTTACGCGACCGGGTTCAGTCAGCCGATCAATGGTCTCAAACCGAACACCACTTATTATTATCGCGCCGTGGCGCAAAATCCCGGTTCAGGCACTGTGTATGGCGCAACATTAAGTTTTATTACTACTGGTGGAGCGGCGGTTTCAACCCAAACAACCATTATTCCCGCCGTAACCGCGGTTGCTCCTGTTGCTTCAACCAAAAACGCCACGTTGGTCGGTAAGACAATCGCCACGCTCAAAGGATCCGCGTTCTCGGGAGGAGATAACGCTCGCGGGTGGTTCGAGTGGGGGAAAACTACATCGCTTGGGAACAATACACCGAGTCAGACTATCAGACATGATGCCGCGGTTAATTTTTCTCAGCCAATTTCCGGCCTTTCTTCCGGAACAACATACTATTACCGCGCTGTCGTTGAGACGAGTACGAACAAGGACATTGGAGGGATAGTGAGTTTTGCCACACAATCCGTAGAATCACAACAGACAACAGGATCAGTGTCGCAGATTCCTCCGGCACAAATCGAATACGGGCCAGTAGAAACAATCGCGACTTCCTCATTGTCGCAGGAGGCAACAACAACCAACACGCAGGCCGCTTTGGTGTCGACAGGGAAAAGTGACATCACCGTGATTAAGGATGTTTCATCTGCAAACGTTGCCAGAGGAGGTTTTTTCCCGAATTCATTGATCGAATGGGCAATAATGGTCGTGTTCCTCCTTGCCGCTATTTCATTTACGAACTATTTGTATATATCACGGCAACGTATGAAAAGAGCGCTGGAAGAAGAACAAAAAGACCGCAATATGAACAATAAAGCAAGCGGCGGTGTAAATTTTTTGAGAAAGTAATACAATACGGCAACGGTTACTTGATCGTTCCGGAGAGTATGGCATCTTATTTTATACACAACACGGACGAAATGCGGCTATTCGCGGCATTTTTTTTGGGTATTATCCAAGCGGTGGGGGAAAAGACACGAGCGATAGTCGTTTGTCTGTATGGCGATCTTGGGGCGGGCAAAACGACTTTTGTAAAAAGCGTTGTCGCGCATACCGGCGTCAGTGATGTTGTGACAAGCCCTACGTTTGTTATTATGAAGCAGTATCGTATTCCCGTTGCGGCATATCGATTTAAAAAAATCATCCACATTGATGCCTATCGTCTCACAGAGCGGAACGATATGGATGTATTGGGATGGCGAGAAATAGAGCGCGATCCCGATAGCCTTATTTTCATTGAATGGCCCACGAGAGTAAAAGACTTTCTTCCGGAAGACGCGTTGAAAATACATTTTGAATTTGTTGACGAAAAAACCAGGGAAATTATAATCGATCAAGAATTACCTTATCAAAAGAAAAAAAATCTTACGAATGAAAAAATACAACAAGAAAAAAACAATTGTAATTCTTGATACTCACGCGATATTGCATCGCGCGTATCACGCGCTCCCCGATTTTTCTTCGCGCTCCGGCGAGTCGACCGGAGCGCTCTACGGCCTCTGCGCTCTTCTTATTAAGATTATTCGCGAATTGAAGCCCGATTATATGGTTGCTTGTTACGATCTCCCCAAGCCGACATTCAGGCATGAGTCGTATGAAAAATATAAAGAGGGCAGAGTGAAGCCTGACGACGCGCTTATCGCTCAGATCAAACGATCCGCCGATATTTTTTCAGCATTTGGGATTCCGACATACAGCAGTGCGGGATTTGAAGCAGATGATGTGATCGGAACCATTGCCGAGAAGACCGGAAAGATCAAAGACTTAAAAACCGTGATCGCGTCGGGTGATATGGATACACTCCAGCTCGTCGAAGAAGATAGAGTCGTTGTCTATACGCTCAAAAAGGGGATTAACGATACTCTTATCTATGATGAAAGCGCGGTGATTGAACGCTTTGGCTTTCCGCCGAAACTACTTCCCGATTACAAAGGATTACGTGGCGACCCGTCTGATAACATACCGGGAATTGCCGGCATCGGGGAAAAAACAGCAACAGACCTCATACGCACATTCGGTTCGCTTGAAGAGCTGTACGCAAAACTGAAAAAAGACGAGACCGTCTTTGTCAAGGCGGGTGTCAAACAGCGAATTATCCGCCTCTTAAAGGATGGAGAGGAAGAAGCGTTTTTTTCAAAAGAGCTTGCGACGATCAGGAAAGATGCCCTTGCCGATTTTTCATTATCCGAGGAATGGAGAATGTCGTTTGATCGCGAGGCGACACGGCGTCTTTTTATCGAACTGGAATTTCGAACACTGAAAGACCGACTCGATGATTTGCTTGACGGCGAGAGTGGCGGCGAGTCAAGAGAGAAAGGTGGTGATAGCATGGTTTCCGATACCGATAACGAAGAAAATGACAAGGCGAAGATCGCGCTCTGGGTTATCAATTCCGACATGATCAATCCCAGTACGAATGACGTTTTTGAGTACACCGGAAAAACAAACATTCAAGACGCGCATAAAGTGCTTCTCTCTGAACTCAAAAAACTCGGACTTGAAAAAGTTTATGCCAAGATTGAGTTGCCGCTCATGCCTATCTTGAAGCGCGCTTTCGAAGCGGGGATTCGCGTCGATGTTGATTATCTGCAATCTCTCTCAATTGAGTATCATAAAAAACTTTCGGCGCTTGTAGTGGATATTTGGAAAGCGGCCGGCCGCGAGTTTAACATCAATTCGCCGAAACAGCTTGGTGAAGTGCTCTTTGACGAACTCCATCTTTCCGCGAAAGGTCTGAAAAAGACCGCCAGTGGCGCGCGCTCGACGCGGGAATCGGAGCTTTTGAAGCTCAAAGGCGAGCACGCGATCATTGATGATCTGCTCGCGTATCGCGAAATTCAGAAGCTACTTTCCACCTATGTTGATGCGATCCCGAAGATGGTGGGGAAGGATGGTCGGCTACACACCACACTCAACCAGGCGGGGACAACGACGGGGCGAATGTCATCAACGAATCCAAACATGCAAAATATTCCGGCGCGTGAAGGACTTGGCGTCGCGATCCGCAACGCGTTCATCGCAAGCGATGGATGGTATCTCATATCTTTCGATTATTCACAGATCGAAATGCGGGTACTTGCCGTGCTCGCGGGTGATGAAGCTCTCATTAAAATATTTCAAGACGGGAAAGACATCCACGCCTCGGTCGCATCGCGCGTCTTCGGTATTCCCGAGAATGAAGTGGGAAAGGATATGCGCCGGAAGGCGAAAGTGATTAATTTCGGCATTATCTATGGCATGGGAGTTAACGCGCTTCGGACAAATCTCGGCGGGACGCGATTAGAAGCGCAGGCATTCTATGACAATTATTTCAAGGTATTTCCAAAAATCGCCGCGTATTTTGAGGACGTGAAGGCGTTTGCCCGCAAGAATGGCTATACGCAAACATTCTTCGGGCGCCGGAGAAACTTTCGTGATCTGCAATCGAACATTCCTTATATTCGCGCGGCGGCGGAGCGGATGGCAATGAACGCGCCGATACAGGGAACGGCGACCGCCGACATCATCAAGATCGCGATGCGAAAAGCCGACGAGAAAATTGCCGTGTCGGGGATGAAAGACGATGTTCGTTTATTACTTCAGATACACGATGAACTTTTGTATGAAGTAAAGGCAGACAAAGTGAGCGTGGCGGCGGAAATCATAAAAAAAGAAATGGAAGATTTCCCCGATATTCTTGTTCCGCTTACGGTCAATGTCTGTGCGGGTCAGAAATGGGGGGATATGCGAGCAATCAAAAACGTTTTTTAAGGAATTTTTTTAAATGGCTGTACAATAATATGTTATATGTTTGTTATGGTGACGACCGAAACGCGCTTAAAAATAAGGCGCAATCAATCATCGATGATTTACGCAACGGCGGAGGGATGCCAGTCTTCCGGTTTGACAACGAGACTCTGACCTTGGGCGAGCTTGAGGAGTTTGTATTTGGAAAACGATTGTTTGAAGGGCGATCAATCATCGTACTCGACGGCGTTTTTCAAAAAGAAGAAATAAAGAATTTTGTTTTTAAAAATCTCAAGGCAGTGGAGGAATCGGAGAACGTTTTTATTTTCATTGAGGACCGTCTTGACGCGCCATCGGTCGCGAAAATAAAAAAGCATACAAAAAACATCTTTGTTTTCAAAAAAGCAAATGAGAAGAAAAAAGATGATTTTAGCGTATTTTCGCTCGCCGATGGGTTAGGGGAGCGCAACAAAAAAAAGCTTTGGGTGTCTCTTGAACGCGCGCGTATGACGGGCATTGCTCCCGAAGAAATCCACGGTGTGCTTTTTTGGCAAGTAAAAAGCATGCTTCTTGCGCTTGGCGCACAGTCAGCAGACACGGCAGGGCTTAATCCATTCGTGTTTGGAAAATCAAAACGGTTCGCAAAAAATTACACAAAAAAAGAAATCGAAGAAGTTTCGGCGCGATTGGTCGATATCTATCATGTTGCGCGGCGCGGTGGCACGGAGCTTGATACTGCGCTTGAGCGTTTCGTGCTGATGCTATAGGGTGGCAAAAATTTCTATACAAAAAGAAAAGGACTCCCATTGGAAGCCCCTTAATATATATGCGGTCTTTACGACCGTGAATGTGCTGTGGGTTGGGAGGGGTGATTGTAAACCTTTCTGGTTATGCTCTAATCGAGCAGACTGGCCAGAACCACCTTCTCCAACGATTCTGATGAGAGTATACTCCCGCGCCCGCACAGAGGTCAAGAGGGGGGTGTGGATAACTTTTAGTGAAAAGGTCGGACCTTTTTTTGTATTATTGAAATAGTACGAACTGTTTTCGCCCCGCCACGGCGGGGGGACTTATACACTTGCTTGCGCTTTTCTAAAGTGTCCGCCCAGTAGGGATCGAACCTACGACCGTCGGCTTAAAAGGCCGCTGCTCTACCAACTGAGCTATGGGCGGTAAACAAATACGGAAGAAATAATAACACATTCCACGCATATCTGACAACTGGCGCGTTTTGCGGGGTGTCTTCGCGTGCGGGCGATAATTGTTATATGCGCTAGAGTGGAAGGTCAATCGCGAATGCCCCAGAACCGAGAAAAAGAAGAGCGATGAGTACCGCAAGCGCAAGAATGTAAAACTCTAACGTATTGGTCAGTAGTTTCGGGCTGTGTATTTTTATATAGGTTGCGTATAGTAAAATCGCCAACAGTACGAGTACCACCAGTTGAGTTAAAAATCCGAATACCAAGAAGACTCCACCCGTTATTTCGAGTGCTGATACGATCCAAAAAAGTACTATCCCTTTTCCAAAACCAATTTTTTTAAAAAAGCCAATCTTTTGTTTTTTCTCCTTCCATATTTTTGATACGCCAAAATATACAAAAATAAACCCTATGGCCACACGCAAGATAAGCGGTGCGATTATCCAAAACGTGAATAAACTTGGAAAGACACTTAACATATTTGTATTATACTAAAATGGTCGGTTTTGTGCCATATATTTTTTTGTGTCAACAGTAACTAAAAAGCATGAAAAGAGAAATTGTTATCATTTTACATAACATACGAAGCGCTTATAATGTCGGCGCCATTTTTCGCACGGCTGACGCGACGGGCGTTTCAAGAATGTATCTTTCCGGTTATACGCCAACACCACTTGATCGGTTTGGGAAGAAACGCAAGGATGTCGCCAAGTCGGCGCTCGGCGCGGAGGAGTATCTCCCGTGGGAACATCACACAAAGATTGATTACGTGATTAAAAGACTCAAGCGCGACGGATTCAGTATCGTTGCGGTCGAGCAGGGTGTTGGCGCGATTAATTATCGTTCACATAAATTGCACAAAAAAACCGCCTTTCTGTTCGGCAATGAGGTACGCGGTCTTTCACAGGCTCTACTCAGAAAAATAGACACAGTGATCGAGATACCGATGCGCGGCAAAAAAGAATCGCTCAATGTTTCCGTTGCCGTAGGGGTCGTTTTATTTGGCGTTTCCTAGAATTGATGCGTTCATATTGAATTTTTCTTATCATCTCCGCAAATTTTGATCGGAAATTTATCATATCCCTGATATAATAAGGAAGCAATGAGCACATAGCGAGCTTGTTTTTGTGGCACCACAACCAAAAGAGAATAAATCCTCTTTGAAAACATAGTTCGCACAATAAAAACGCTCTTTTTTTGAGGAAATGATCGAACTTTATAGAAGAATACAAAACAAAACGACGGAAGTCGAAAAAACTCTGAAGCGAGAGATTATGAGCGGTCGTACCGGCATTCTTTTTCATTTTCTGATCACCCGCCTTGATTTTCAGCTGTTTTTCTTTGAGATTACTTTGGGAGTGCTTAAGTTTCTCATCATTCTCGCCAAAGATCCAAGCGTTTCCTTTCTTTTGTTTTTCGACGGTGGCGACCGTGGTCCGTATGAACGCTCTTATTGTGAATACAAGGTAATCAGAGAACGGGTCCGTCTTTTTTCTTTTACCGGTGCGGTTACGATTATTGTTGTGTCGGTCGTTGCCGGTTTGGCGATGAGTTTAACCATCGGTTCATGGCAAAATGCCCTTGCGGCAACATATACATGGACGCAGACAAACTGGAATTCGCTTACTTCAAACACGACCGGACATCCGGCACCGGCTGACTGGACGGAATATTCGGCTATAACAATTGGTATATCCGCAGGATCGGCGGTAACGCTTTCTCCTGTCGCGACTTCGCTTATGCAAACCGATGACGGCGCGACCAACACCGGTTTCAATATGGCGGACGCGGCTTTCTCGCAGACGGAAGTAACGGGAACAGGTGCCAGTGCCGGCATAGTACTCTCTTCCACCGATTTAACGTGGGCAACCACGACGATTGACACTACGGGTAGTGTCGGCAATTACACATCTCTCGTCCTTGGCTCGGACGGCTACGCGCGGATCAGTTACTATGACGGGACGAATCAGGATTTAAAATTTGTCCAGTGCGCAAGCGCGGACTGTTCAACGAAAAACATCGCAACGGTTGACGCGACGGGCATCACCGGGCAATACACCTCGCTTGCGATACGACCATCCGATGAGTATGTGTATATCAGTTATTATGACAGTACGAACGCCGACCTTAAGCTTGCGTACCAAAAACCGGTTTATAGCGCTTCAGGCACATACGCTTCGGGCGCGATCGACATCGGCTTTGGCGTGCCAAGCTGGGGCAACCTGTCGTGGACGCACTCGGGCGGGCAGACGATTACTTTGAAGGCGCGCTCGGACGCGGATGGGGATTTTTCCGACGCAACCGCGTGGGGTGGCTGTTCCGCGATTACGAGCGGCAACGCGCTTTCCACGGGCGGGTGCGTTACCGACGGTCATCGCTTTATAGAGTATCAGGCATCTCTCTCTCCACGGCCGACACCGCCACAACGCCGTCGCTTGATGATGTGACAATCGGGTATAATGTCTATCCTGCAAATCAAACACTTGCTTCGTCCGTGTTCGATTCCGGCGACAGCACGAACGTCGTCGGCGGGCTTTCATGGACGGAGGACGTTTCACTGCCGTCCGGTACCTACACGGCGCTTTCTGTGCGCGCGTCATCGTCGGCAGTATTTCTTTCGACGACCGATTGGTATGAATTTACGAGTACCACAACGGATTGTTCAAAGGCATCAGGAATTGTTTCATGTTCTCTTTTCGCCATACCTGCCGGCATGAAAGACGGCTCCGGCGACGAGTGGGTACAGTATAGAATAACGGAAAGTTCGAATGGCGTTTCGACCCCGACGATTTCCGATGTGGCTCTTACATATGTTGTGAATGCGCCGCCGGAAATACAAAACGTTACCGCGGCGCAACAGTCAGACGGGACGGTACTTATAACGTACGAAACACGTGATCCCGACACGACATCGGGAACGGTAACTCCCCGGGTATGTTACTCCTTCGTTTCAGTACTCCACCAACGGTGGGGGTAGTTTTACGTCGATCGTTTCGAACCTTTCTTCGGGAGCGACATCGACAAAAGCGGTTAGCGAGTCCGTGTGGAACTCTTATTCCGCCACATGGACTCCCAAAAATGTCATTGACGGAGTGTATTCCGCAACATTCGAAATACGGGTTACTATTGACGATGGCGAGGCGGCGAATAATACGGCGTCTCTCGCGTCGTCGGATACCGCGCTTGACGTAAAAGATCCGACCCTCGGGGGAGCTTCGATCGTGGTGCAAGCGAGCACTACACCGGCGTCTTTGATGCTCTCCGCTACCGATAATTCATCACTCGATATGAAGATCGGCCTTGCTTCGGATCTCTCGGACGGTTCGTGGGTGAGTTACACAAGTGGATCAACCGCTACTCTTGCAAGTGATCCCGACACCGTTTACGCGCAATTCAAAGACGCTTTCTCGAACACATCGGCGATTCAGTCGGCGACGACACCCGACACCCCGACGGCGATGATGGTTCAAGACATCACGAATACCAACACTACGCCGGAAGAATACCGGCTCTTTGTCGCATGGGGGGGTTATTGACGCGCCGGGCCCTGGATTTTCCGGCTACAAAGTGTACCGCTCGATAGATGGTGCAGCATACTCATTGCTTGCAACGGTTGCAGACCGGACGACCAACTACTATACCGATAGTTCTATTTCAGGGAGCGATCCGTATTACTATAAGATGTACGCGGAAGATTCCAACGGCAATAGTTCGTACCTCACCTCGTCGATCTCCGCGCAAGCCGACGGCATTCAAAACCTTGGCGAGGGTGGTGGCGGTTTCGATACTATCGCACCGAATATCTCAAGTATTGCTTCTTCCGGTCAAACGACGCAGTCGATAACCATCACATGGACGACCAACGAACTTTCGAACTCGGCGGTGGGGTATTGCACGGCACCATGTTCGGATTATTCGGTACAACAAACCGTTTCTTCGTATGTTACTTCGCACTCGGTGACGGTCGACGGCCTTACTCCCGACACGACCTATAACTACGCGGTGTTCTCAACCGATCCTTCGGGAAATACCGCATCGACGACAGGGCTTACTTTCAGCACGAGCGCTGGTCCGACCATTTCCGGTGTCTCGATCATTGATGTTTCAAACGAGACGGCGCAAATCACCTGGAACACTGATATTGCGGCATCGGGTTATGTGGTGTACGCGACAAATACTCCTCCTTCAGGGAATATCGGAGGATGGTCTTCGCTTGATACGATACGAACGGTAACCTTGACAGGCCTTGATTCGGGAACAAAATATTATTTCTACGTAAAATCACAAGATGGTGATAATAACTGGGCGTACGATTACAATGTCGTTCTCGGCACGACCGAGTATTACAGTTTTACAACATCATCCGACAGTTCCGCGCCAGTCATTACTTCGGTGGCTCTTAACTCGACGAGCGCAACAACGACGGTTGTTTCGTGGATCACGAACGAACCGGCAACTTCTCAAATTGAGTATGGCACAGAGTCGGCTGTTTATGGAACGATATTCTCTCTTAAAACCTCTTATGATACCAGCCACTTTATAACTCTTTCTGGTCTTTCACAGCAGACACCTTATTATTTCCGCGTCGCGTCAGTCGATCAAAGCGGGAACAGTGCTTCGTCGACCGAAGCTTCATTCACAACACTCGAAACTCAGATACCGATATCCGAGCAGGTGATCCAGCAGACTGTTGTCGTTGCCGGCGGAGGAGGGGGAGGCGGCGGGATCAGCTATTCAGATTATAATAATGTGAAAAATGAGTTGCTGGCCACGAATGAAGAACCCGATAATTTGAAATCAAAAGTATTGGGAATCGACGAGGGGGATGATATCGACCCGGCTGAACTTATCAAGATTATCATCGAAAAATTTGTATCTCTCAGCGGCACATTCTCGAGTGATACATCGCTTGACTTAACAGAAGAGGACATTGCTCCGGCGATAGAATCGCTCCGTCAGCTTGCCGATATTGTTCCTGCCACGATTATTACCGGCAAGCCGGAAATGAACATTGGCGCGACAGAGGCGACGATCAGGTGGAAGACTGACAAAAAAACAAACTCGGTCATTTCGTACGCGGTCGATGGTGAATATAAGACGAAATCCGAGCGGCCGTACGTCGCCGAAAGCGGGGTTCTTGATGAGTATATACTTGATCATGAAGTTGTTCTCTCCAACCTGTCCCCATCGACCACGTATCATTTTCAAATAAAAACCCGTACGGAGATCGGCGATTGGGTTAAAACAAGAGACTACATATTCACCACCCGAGCGCAATTTCCAAGGATTATTGATCCGCGGATTAGGATTATTGATAATCAAAGTGTTGCAATTTTGTGGACAACGAATATTCCTGCCGACTCCGTGATAAAATATACTCCAATCAGAAACAGTGTTCCTGCAGAAGATGAGTCAGAGACCTTCGGGAAACCGGATATTGTTAAAGATCATATCGTGACACTTAAAAATCTTGAGCCCGCCAACATGTATGATCTCGAAATATTGTCCACGGATCCATTCGGCAATATCGCGAAGAAACAAATGCCGCCGTTCTCGACTATTAAGGATAAAACTTCGCCGGTCATAACGCACATCAGGACCGAAACAACGGTTTTTCCCGGATCGACCGACAAGATACAAACGATCATCTTTTGGGACACCGACGAACCATCAACTTCGCAAGTTCTCTACGATGAAGTTTCGGGTTCTGCGAGTGCTGGTTTGCCAAAGAATGCGACAAAAGAAAACGAAGAAATTACCAATAAGCACACTGTTGTTATTACCGAGTGGCACCCGGGAGCTGTCTATCGATTTAGGGCGATCTCTGTGGACTCGACCGGAAATGAGGGATCATCAAAGGATTTCATGGTTGTTACACCGCAGAAACAAGCAACCGTAGTTGATCTGATTATCAGTAACTTCTCTGAAACTTTCGGGTGGACAAAGAAGCTTGGGTTGTAAACGAAGTTATTATTCAAGGAATGGGAAAACTTTTAAAAAAAATAAAAAATGTGTTTCTGCCGAAATTGGCACTCGCAGACTATGTTCGGGAAAGATATTTCTTTGATGGGGGCTCCGTGGGGAGAGATTGAGCGAGACCTTCTTTTTGTCGGATGGGGGGAAGAAACCATAAACCGGGCGTTCAGAAATGTTCGATTGGAAGCAAGCAGAAAACAGGCGCGGACAATACGATCATTTTGGAGCGTGAAGAAAGCAAAGAAGGTTGTCGCCAGAGCGGCGGCGGCCTCTCGGATGCGAATGAACGATATATTGCGTTTTGCCATGAGGATATTCAAGGTGCGTCCGGGACGAACAATCCTGACTATTCTTGGTATCGGAGTAAGCTTTGGGACGATCTTTTTCCTTGTTTCTCTTGGATACGGGCTGGAGCATTTACTGCTTCGCCAAATATCGTCAGATGAGTCACTCCTTACTCTGGATGTTTTTACCAATAATCAGGACGCTATTCCATTGAACAGTGATTCGTTGAGCTCGATAAAAAATGTAGAACATATAGAGAAGGCGTATCCGGTCGTCAATCCATCGGGACAAGTAGAGATCGGGGACCTTGTCGCTGAAGCAGATTTTTATGGCGTATCGGAAAGTTATTTTGGCGCTTCGGGAGAGAGGTTTGTCGGCGGGGAGTCGTTTAGCGATGGTGATAAAACAGTCGTACTTTCTTCGGTGTTTGCCCGTATCTTTAACGTATCGAACACAGGTGAGCTCATTGGGAAGGATGTTTACATTGTGTTGTATTTATCGCATAAAAATATTATTGAGGGAACAGAGGATATTCAAATGGTATCGATTGAAGAGCCGCTTCGGGTCGTTGGTGTCGTTGATGATCCGGCGGGCAACCGTATCTATGTTCCGTTTTCTTTGATTGCCAATCTCGATATTCCTTACGCAACCGTAAAAGTGGTTGTTGACGATTCAAGTAATTTTGGAACAGCGCGGGCGGCGATAATCAATATGGGATTTAACACACGCGCTATCGTTGACACGATAGAACAAGCGGACAAAATATTCAAAGTCTTTCAGGTAATTCTTGCGCTTTTTGGTATTACATCCCTTGTGGTCGCCATGATTGGTATGATTAACACTATGACCATCGCTTTGCTTGAGCGAATACAGGAGATAGGTATCATGAAGATACTGGGTGTGTCGAATGGGGATATCAGGAGACTCTTTCTTTTTGAAGCTTCACTCATGGGGTTTTTAGGAGGAACGAGCGGCCTCATCATCGGTTTCTTTGTGTCGCGAGTATTCAATATTGGCATAAACTTTTTGGCAAAAACACTGGGAGGAAATTCGGTCGAGTTGTTTTATTACCCCGTCTGGTTTGTCGTGGTGATAATCGCTTTTGCTTCCATTGTTGGTTTTGCCACCGGACTGGCGCCAAGCCACAAAGCGGCCACCATGGATTCACTTGACGCACTTCGATATAAATAATCATCATGGAACCGATCATTAAGGTAAATAATTTAAGAGTCGTCTACCATAAAGGTACAACCGCTGAATCGGTCGCGCTCAAGGGGGTGAGTATTGATGTGAACTCGAAAGAATTTGCTATTATCTTTGGTCCATCGGGATGCGGAAAATCAACACTTCTTTATGCCATGACCGGTATAGAGAGGAATGTTGATAGCGGAGACATTTTTGTTAAAAATAAAAATGTAGTCAAGCTTTCCGCCGAGGAACAACTTTTGCTTCACCGGAAAGATATTGGAATGATATTTCAGGCGTACAATCTCATTCCTACGCTCAATGTTATCGACAACGTCGCGCTTCCGCTCATCGCCGACGGGGTAAAGCGCGCCGAGAGGAAATCAAAGGCCATGCTTCTTCTTTCTCGCTTCGGCATATCTCAATTTGCGGAACGGTTCCCCCAAAATCTCTCTGGTGGGCAACAACAACGAGTCGCTATTGCCCGTGCGCTTATTGGCGATCCGGATATCATTCTTGCCGATGAACCGACAGGAAACCTTGATTCACAGTCAGCAAAGGTGGTGATGGAAACATTATTTAATCTCAACGAAGAGGGAAACAAAACGATCGTATTGGTAACCCACGACCCCAGTTATCTTGAGTATGCGCATAAAGTTTTTCATATAGCGGATGGCTGTGTCACAAAGGTTGAAATGCGTAACAATATGACCGTGAGACGAGAACTGACCAAGAATGTCAATCTTCCCGTCGATCTTCTGCAGATAAAAAGAGCGTCATCGGTCGAATCTGACGATTCCGTTGCGGATGAAGAAGTTTTTTTAATACCAAGGCGTTAGCGCAGTATTTTGATTGGAATTTCAATGACGAAGAAAGAGATCGATTCGAAACGATATCACGAAAATTCATGGCCGGTAATTTTTCAAAAGAGCTTTTGCTTGAAGCACTCCATGAACCTTTCCCGGAGGGATGGGTTTTTATAAACAGCGCGCGTTCCATCTCGCCAATGAGATAGACGAGATCCTTTCTTTGTCGAAATCATTGAAACAGTGCATTAAGGATAAAAAAGATATTGGCATGAAGATTAAACATATTACAGAGTGGCTTTTGCGTGATTATTCCGGAGAGGTGAGCGCGGAACAGCAAGAGTGAATAGAGGCAGGAATCCTTAAACGGATTTTGGGAGAATACGACCGGGCGGTATTACAGCAATTTTTCGATATGCCGTTTCATGATGGAGGGGTTGGTTTCCACTGGCAGACCGCGCGCAACCTTGCCCGCAAGCTTGAAGTTATTTTCGAGTAGGTTTTTGAAGTTTCTTTTTTGAGATGCCTCTGGTGTACACCCCTTTTTTCTTTGTTGGTCTTTGCTCGCTCTCGTTTGTCATCATGTGCGCAAGTTCCTCGCGTACGACACTCGCGTCGTCCCATGGGGTCTTGGAACCGTTCGGACCCATGATATAGGGGTCGGTGCCCTTGCCGGTAATAATAATCGTCGAGTCCTTATCGGCAAGCTGGAGCGCTCGCGCGATCGCTTCACGCCGGTCCATAACGATATCGAACGGCGTTTTTGCGATGCCTTCCGCGATCATGTTCACGATGTGATAAGGGTCTTCATCATAAGGGTCTTCGTTCGTGAGGATGATATGTGAACATTCACGGTCGGCGATCTTTCCCATCACTGCGCGTTTCCATGCGTCCCTGCCGCCGCCGGTACCGCCGAGCATGCATATTTTTCTTGTGTCTCCGAGTGCGCCGTACGCCTTTTCAAGTGAGTCCGGCGTGTGCGCGTAATCGACGATAACGCGAAAATTCTGCCCCTCCTCGACCGCCTCAAATCGTCCGCGGATCATTGCTACGCCCTCAAGCGCGGTTTTGACAGTCTCGATCGGGATTCCTTGCGTCTTCGCAAATGATGCCGCGGCAAGCATATTATAAAGATTGAATTCTCCGAGAAGTCTTGATGTTATGGTGACACCATCAAGAGTGAAGGTTGTTTGCGCTGGTGTTACTTTTCGCTTATGTGCATCATGAAGCGAGTATGAAATACACTCGCTCTTGTCGGCAACCTCACAAAATTTTTTCGCTTCCTTGTCGTCTCCGTTTGCGATCATCCATGTGTATTTTTTCTTTGAGCTGGTGAGCGAGCGCGCCAGCGAGAGCTTTGCGACAAGATATTTTTCATATGAGCCATGCGATTCAATGTGTTCAGGTGAGATGTTGGTGAAGATAAGCGCGTCAAGATCAAGAAATCGGTGGCGGAATTGTCTTACACCCTCGGAGGTCATTTCGATGATCGCGTATTGGCACCCCGCATCAATCGCTCTTCTCAAAAATCCTTGCAAGAACATTCTTCCCGGCATGGTCATTTTAAAAAGGTTCCGTTCTGACACATCGCCGATCTTAATACGCAGAGTTCCGGCAATCGCTGTTTTGTACCCAGCTTTCTCGAGAATCGCGTTCACGAGTTCGACCGTACTTGTTTTTCCCTTGGTGCCAGTTACGCCGAGGAGGAATATTTTTCGCGATGGGAAACCGTAACGAAACGCTCCCGCGCCGGCGAGTGTAAAATGGTATGATGGACCGAATATTTTTGCGGGAATTATTCTCCGCATGAATCGTGCCAATTTTTCAAACATGGAATATAGATTGGATTACTTCTGCCCCAAAAGTTTTAGTGCCGCTTTTACTTTCTCGCTCATGTTCGTGATATCTTTCGGGATTTTCTGCGCGGCATCGCGCGCCTCGGTCGTTGGGTAGCCGAGCGTTTTGAGCGCTTCGATCACGTCAGATTCTTGGCGCAGATTGTTTGTCGCGTGTTCGCTCTCGATAGCCCCCAGTTTTTCACGGAGTTCGAGCACGATTTTTTCCGCGTTCTTTTTTCCGATGCCGGATACTTTGGTGAGATAGGAAGTGTCTCCGGCGGCGATGGCTGTTTTCAAAGTTTCCGCAGGAGCGACACCCATGATACCGAGTGCCGACTTTGGGCCGATCCCGGGAATGCCGATGAGCATCTCAAAGAGCTCAAGTTCAGCGAGGTGAAGAAATCCATAAAGATTAAGAGCATCGTCGCGTACGGCAAGATATGTCCAAAGCGACACCTCTCTTTTTTGTGCCGCGATTCGTAATGTCTCGGGCGAGACATATACTTTATAGCCGACTCCGGAGCAATCGATTACCAAAAAACGCTCGCCTTTTAGCACTATATTTCCGCTTATTCGCGCGATCATTATCTTATCATACACTATTTTCCCGAAATCCGTCGTCGCTGTGCCGCACTGTGAATCAATGGACGAAGAGATTGACAATATAACATAAATATGCTATTAAACACAAAGAAGTTGTGGTCATCCGCAACAAGGCGCAATGCGCAAGGAGAGAGATGAAGAGTTATTTAGGGGTCATGGTTTTGTTTGTGGTGGGGGTGGTTGGAATTGCGGTGAAGGAGTGGAAGTCGGCACAACGAAACTCGGCGACGTGTAACGACGTCGCCGAGGTGCGCGCCGGCCTTGAACAGGTCGGCGGTGGCGAGTTTCTCGTCCGAAAGGACGGGTCTCTCGAGTTGGTTATTGACCACAGGGGGACGTTGTCCTTGTGGTTGATACCCCGCTCGCCGGGATGGGGAATCGGATAATGCGGGACATCGCAAACGACATAGTCGCTTGCGGTTACGCCCGCGTTGTTCGGGATGGAGATCCCGAGTTCGATACCGCCGCCACGCAGTTCATTCGACAGCGGCGGTAATGTAATCCCTCCCACAACAACCCCGTCCCATACAAGAGCTTCTCACAAGCGAAGCAGAGTATTGGGCGGGGTTTTCCTTTTATCATCATACGACTTCATTATACGACTTGCGATGTCGTATGGTCTCAACTCGGAAAAGACGGGCGGGGTGTTCAAGCCACTGAACATAATTGACAGTTAACTAGAGACTCTTTAGCTCTTTTTAGCCCGACCTTTTTGTTTAATTTCACA
>PFQT01000040.1 GCA_002788135.1 Candidatus Yonathbacteria bacterium CG_4_8_14_3_um_filter_46_25 | reverse complement strand
ACCGAAGAAGATACTATGACACATATTTATGAAAAATATTGTACTTATCCCCATTTTCCCATTTTCACTTATAGGTAAACCATATATGTGGATAGTTATATTGAAATTTCAAGAGATTTTTGGTATTCTGGGGTGTAATTACGCAAGAAATAGTAGCTTTTCTTGCTAAATTTTCTTAATAAAAATGGAAACTATCTCTCTTGCAATATCTAGCGTTGCGGATTTAATGGTACGTTACAAGCCATGTCCAACTAACCCAGCAGGTTTTGCGTTTTTAGTACACCCAAGGAATATCTCTGATATTTATCGAAAATATCCGCTTTTACGCTACCTTCCAAAAAGTTTTATAAAATTCATGTTAGCGCACTTTTTTTGGCCAGTTACTGTTTCGTATATCCAAGGAGTACATAATCTAAATGGGCAAAGAAATATCCCTGGGTGGATTATTTCTTTGCCAATCACAGCGGAGCAAATGATAGCGGACCGAAAACTTGCAAAAAAATTTATAAACAAAGCTGTTTTGTTGGCGCAAAAAAGAGGCGCAAGGGTTATTGGACTTGGTGCATTGATATCTCCAATCACAAACGGGGGGATTGATCTAAAAAGAGAACACGAGGTCGGTTTTACTACAGGGAATGCACTTACAGTGGGGATGACCCTCAAAGGAATTACGCGTGTACTTGCTTTAAAAAATATGCGCAATGAAAAACTTATATTTGCGGTTGTTGGCGCAACGGGATCCATCGGACAAGCGGTTTGTCAGCTGTTGTTAAGGGATAGATATACTCGTCATATTCTTGCGGTTGGAAAAACCGCAGCACACCTTAATGAACTTGCAAATAAATTATCAAGTGCATACAAAGAAGTTTCCATCTCGACCTTTACGGACATTAAATCTGTAAAAAATGCTGATATCATAATAATGGCAACAAGTTCTACCGAAGTATTATTATCAAAGGATAATTTAAAAAATGGGGTGATTATTTATGATATTACACAACCACAAAATGTTTCACTGTCGTTACAAGAAGAAAGAAAAGATGTCATTGTGATTGATGGGGGGGTTGTAAAATTGCCGGAAAATATTAAATACAATTTTAATATTGGAACACCAGAAGGAACTACATTTGCTTGTCTTGCGGAAACAATGATTGTCGCAGCAGAAGGCATGGAGGATTTTTCATTAGGAAAAGTAAGAATTGAGCATGTTGATAAAATAATGGAACTTGCAAAGAGATATAATTTCCAGTTAGCTCCATTGAGGAGTTGGGGAAAAATAATAAATGAGTATGACCACAAGTGGAATTATTGATTTCAAAATACAAAGTATCCTTCTTGTTGTCGCGGGGATCGTAAACCTAGTACTCGGTTTACGGGTATACAAACTTGACCGCGATAAGACAAAAAAAAGCAATACTATTTTTGCGCTTATTGCAGGGAGTGTTTCGATGTGGGCATTTTCCCGCGCATTATTTGAAGAAGTTAATACATCCCTCCTAATTTTCTTTTCTTCAAGGGTATTATATTTGAGTGCGAGTTTGATTCCAATTCTATTTTTCTTATTTTCTCTTGCTATCTCAAGAGGGAAAATAATATTACATCGAAAGGAATCTATTTTTATAATACTAACATATTTTATTATTGTTTTCATAACAATAATTCCAAATAGTGTTATAGATTCGATTACAAACACTAACCCAATTAAGATAATTACTTTTGGCAAGATGTACCCACTGTATGTTGTTCACATACTGGGTTATTTCATAGCAGGATTTTATGTTTTAGCCCGACAGTTTAGAAAAAGCAATGGAGTATTGAAAGCCCAAATTAAGTACATATTCATAGGAACACTCATCCCGTCACTTATTGGCGTTATGACCAACCTTATCCTCCCAACATTCGGGTTTTTTGAATTTTTTTGGTTGGGACCTATAACAACAATCTTAATGTCAGTAATTATAGGATATGCAATCATTCGTTATAATCTTTGGGAAATAAAACTCATAACTGCTGAAATACTAACCACCTTAATATTAATGATATTAGTTTTTAACCTACTTCTTGCAAAAACTACTACTTTTTTTTTCATTAGGGGTAGCTCTCTCTTTTTAGCAGGAATTTTTAGTCTTTTTTTAATCAAAGGTGTAAAGAAAGACATAGAAACTCGCGAACGAATTAAGGAACTTGCAGGGGATTTGACGAAAGCGAATATACATTTGAGCGATATGGAACAGCAAAAGACGGAATTTGTTTCTATTGCATCACACCAGCTTCGTACGCCGCTGACGGCGATTAAAGGGTATGCTTCAATGTTGACCGAGGGATCATTCGGTCCTTTATCCGATGAAGCGAAGCGGGCGGTCGAGAAAATATTTCGATCAAGCCAACGACTGGTGCTTATTATCCAAGACTTCCTCATGGTCTCACGGATCGAGCAGGGGAGAGTGCAATATAGCTTTGAGACAATCGAGCTCAAGAACTTATTAAAAGAGATCATCAATGACGTTAAACCGGTCGCGCAAGAAAAAGGATTGAGCGTCAGATTCCAGTTTGATAACGGTGGCGCGGTCATGGCTAAAGTTGATCGTGAGAAATTCAAACAATCAGTTTACAATATTATTGCAAATGCCATCAGTTATACCGACGTCGGCTTGATAAACGTGCTGCTTTCTAATGATAACTGGAGCAAAAAAGTTCGTATTGCTGTTTCCGATACGGGCAAGGGAATCGTGAGCAAATCGCTTGAGAATATTTTCGAGAAGTTCAGCCACAATGGCACGCAGGGACGCTTTGGCTCTGGCATCGGCCTCTTTGTCTCCCGCGAGATTATCAAAGCGCATCGCGGTAATGTCTGGGCGGAATCCGCCGGTCCGGGCCATGGCTCCACTTTTTTTATTGAATTGCCGCAGTGGGAGAATAGGAAGGGGAAAAAGATGTAGAACTGACCTTGCGTCATGGCGATTTTTATTGGACACCGAGTGTCCAATAAAGTTTTGGAAAAGCATATCCGAGTGTACCTACATTCCTACATTCAAGCGTTTGACGCATCTTTCGTCCGTTGGTATAGTTTATTTATGTTTCCTTCCTCGAAAATCAAAACTGCACTTGTTCTGTATTCCGGCGGGCGGGATTCGTCGGCGACCGCGCTTGAGATGGCACGCCTCGGATACATGGTGAAATTATTTACTTGTCAGTAGGGACTGTCCGAGCTTGTGGGTCCGCGCGGTGACTCGGCGCCGGACATTAGGCACGCAGAGCTCATGGGGGCTTTCCCGAAATATATCGACCCTGATCGCGCAATCATGGTAATCCATATCTTGTGCGAAAACTAGCGATCGAGAAAACAAACGAAACGCATGTGGTGTATCCGATTGCCCTTGCGCTTGCGGTTCATGTCGATGCTATTCTCTATTGTATGAAACGAGACATCAAACATATTGCATGCGGATATTCGGGGTATCAAGCAACGAGAGACATCTATATTGAACAACGCGAGGATTTTCTTTTGTTGATGAAGGAATTTGTTGGCGAGTATGGAATCGAATACCATACTCCTGTTATAAAAAAAACAAAACATGAGGTCATGGATATTCTGGAACGGCATGGCGTGAGTTCAAACTCGCTTGAAAATAAGTCGATATTCGGCGGCATTTCTTTTAATGTTGAGCACGCACTGTCATATCGGAACCGGTCGCTTCCGATATGCAAAGGGCATATCGAGCTTATGAGGGCGTAAAGAATGTAATCATCATTACATGGACACGATCACATACATAAAGAAAGCGCTTTATTTCGCCGCAGAAAAACATGATGGCCAATATCGCAAGGGTACGCGCGTTCCCTACATTGTGCACCCGGTGTTAGTTGCCCTTGCGGTAAAGCGATATACTGACGATGAGGAGATCTTTATCGCGGCGCTCTTACACGACGTGCTTGAAGACTCGAGCGATGTTTCTCCCGAACTTTTACAAGAAGAATTCGGATATCGGGTCGCTCGAATCGTTGCCGAAGTAAGTCATCCGCGCGAAAAAAAATATTCTTCATGGAAAGAAAAAAAAGAAATGTATTTAGATAGGATTAAAAGCGCGTCTCTCGATGCGCTTATCGTCGTAGGTGCCGATAAAATGGTCAATATGCAAGCATACTTTGACGCTTTCAAAAAAGACGGCGGAGAACACGTCATCGCGAAACATTTCAACGCGACATCTGCCGAGTATTTTTGGTATTATGATGCGGTGGGGGACATTCTCGACACTATGCTCCATGATGGCGTACTCGCGCGAGAATATCGGGAACTTCTCGATGGATACAGAAAGACCTGTGAGCGATAAGTGCTCACAGGCCTATTCAAGTCCGTCATATTTTCTTTTGTGGTACGCCTCGTGCAGCAGCTCGTTCATTGCATGAAATTCATACGTGGTAATTTGAATTTCGAATGGAACGCCATTTCGATACGCAATGAACTGTAAGAGGCGGAGCACTTTTCCTTCGAGAGCGGGATCGTTGGGACGCGTCTTTGGATTCGCGATGTAGTCATGTTCGAGATAACCATGAAACGCCTTCGTGATCCGTTCAAGAATGGCATACACCTCGGAAACCGACGCGACAAGAACCCTAATGCCGTACACATCGTTTATCCTAGAAACATTATGCGTTTTGTAGAAGCGCATTTTCCTCCTCAATGCTTCTATGTTCTTGACACGCGGTGTCACCTGCGGATTATGCGAAATTTTTTCCGCAATAGCTCGTATCTCGTTTGCAAGTATGTTGATAGAGCACTGGATACGATTTCGATAGAGCGTATGAGGGTTTTTTGCATCGTACACCTCCTTTCTCTTGTTGGAGTGTAGCATTGATATTACGAGGCATCAAGCATCTGTTTTTTGATCTTATGCGCATTGTGTATAGAAAAAATCATGCCAGTTTGTTAAAATGAAAAGAATAAAAGAATGTTTTTCATGCATGTGAATTTGTTCGAGACCGTTACGCCGGCAAGTTTGGTAACGCTCGGTTCAGGGGTGCTTGTTTTGGTTGTAGGGATATTGATATATGTGCGTGATTCTAGCAGAAAGGACACTACCATGTTCCTCCTGATAACCGCCTCTGCCATGGTGTGGTCGATAACCGCCGGACTTTTGCAGTCGATCTCTCATAGCGACATTGAAGAAGCGCTTATTCGCTTGCTCTATATCAGTGGTGCTAGCATGCCCATGATGTCAATATTTTTCGCGGACTCGCTGTCGGTGGGGAAATTTCGGTTTAATAAATTGCGCTCGGCTGGCATTATCGTGCTGTCACTCCTCATGTTCTCCCTCATCGCCTTCTCTGATCTTATCGTATGGAGAAGAGCTGATGTTTCGCACGGGTGGGAGAACGAGATTGCGCGCGGCCCGCTTTTTTTTCTCTTCGTTTTGTATCTTATCGTGGTTTTCACCGCAAGTCTTGCAACGTTATGGCGAAAATATCGCGAAGCGGCCGGCGTTTTCAAGATTGAATTGCGTTATATAATGATCGCTCTTGCCATCGCGATGTTCTCCATTTTTATCATCAACCTGACTTTACAGATCATGGGATATTATGATGTGGCATGGATCGGTCACATGGTGGCGTTTCTTACTGCTACAATCATTGGATATATCATGGTTAAGTACAATTTTTGGAATATAAAACTCATGGCAACGGAACTTTTCATAGTGCTTATTTCTCTGACACTTTTTACGGAAGTGATTTTCTCACGATCAGTCATTGATTTTGTCGTCAAAGGAACGATTCTTGCTCTGGTGGTTTCATCAAGTTTTTTTCTCACTAGGAGCGTTAAGCGCGAAACGGAAAGCAGGCAGGAAGTTGAAAAACTGGCCGAGGAGCTTCATAACGTCAATATACGCCTCCAAGAGCTCAATAAGAAAAAGTCTAACTTCGTTGAGATCGCGGCTCACCACCTGCGCGATCCACTTACCGCGATCCGCGGATACACGTCGATGCTTCTTGAAGGATCATTCGGTCTGCTTTCGGCAAACGCGCGTGGCGCAGTGATGAAGATATCAGAATCAAGCAAGCGTTTGCTCGTAATCATTGAGGAGTTCATGGACATATCGAAGATCGAATCGGGGAAGATCGAATACCGGTTCGAAAAAGCCGATCTGGGCAACGTTCTTACCGACATTATCGAAGAAATGAAATCTTCTGCGGAGTCGTCCGGATTATCACTTACTCTAGAGATCGTGCCGAAAGAAGATTATCGCATTGCGGTAGATATTGGGAAGATCCGCCAAGTGATCTCGAACCTAATAGACAACGCGCTCAAATATTCTCTCAAAGGGGGTATTAAAGTGCGAATGTATAAGACTAGGAAAAAGAAAATTCTCATTATAGTTTCTGATACTGGTATTGGGATGATTCAGGCAACCATTGAGAAAATATTCAAGAAGTTTAGTCGTGCCGCCAACGCGAGCAAATTTCACACCGGCGGATCAGGGCTTGGACTTTATGTAGCGAAGGAGATCATTCGCAATCATGATGGACGGATTTGGGCCGAATCGGCAGGTCTCGGGAAGGGTTCGACGTTCTATGTCGAGCTTGATCCCGGGATTATGCACCAAGCAACTCCAGTGCCAACGGAAGAACAAAGCAGCGAAAAAGGTCCGACCTTTTCAGCTACCGGTTGAGTGGTAAGATAATGAGATATGTCGCGGCAGTTTCAAAAAAGAACCGAGGATTTCATGTGCGAGTATTGTGGCGCGGCCGTTATGGGAAGCGGGTACACCAATCATTGCCCGCGGTGTCTCTGGAGCAAACATGTCGATGTTAATCCGGGCGACCGTGCGCAGTCGTGCGGCGGAATGATGGAGCCGTCACGGATAGAGTCGCGTTCCGGCGAATTCACGATCATTCATCAATGTCGAAAATGTGGCTTTGAAAAGCCGAATCGCGCCGACAAAGACGACGATCTTGAGAAATATTTCGATCATGATTGGTCAAAAAGGTAGACTACACAAAGACTTGTTTATTTGATATGATGGCGCGATGGAAATAGAAGGAGCACCAAACGAAGCGGATATCGTGAAAGCGCGATTGCAAGCCCGCAACAAAATACAAATAGAGCTTGCGCAACGGCACGCGAACGGCCGTCCTTTGAATGAGGCTTTGCTCGAGTTTGCCACTGCTGGCAAGGCAAAACTTTTTGGAGATATTATCGCGGCTCACCCGGAAATGCTTGACCATTACCTTATTGACCCGGAAGGTACACTTGATGAGGTGGAAGGTGAGCTCTACCACTGATTTTCATACTATGGAACGAATTTTTACCAAAGGCCTTAACGCGCATGGGGAGAAGACGTGACCATTGCCGGCTAGTTTGACGCGCGCCGAGACCACGAGAAGCTCATCTTTATTGATCTGCGCGACGCAACGGGCTTTGTTCAAGTTATTGCATTACCGAATCACAAAGAGGCGCGTGAGACAGCGGGTAAGCTCTGTTCGAAGCGGGTCGTGAAATACGAGGGAAAGTCAATAAACGACTCGACAATATGATGAACCAAAATATTCCGACTAGGGACATTGAGATTGAAGTAATCGAGATAACCGTTTTGAGCGAAGCAGACGAGTTGCCGTTCGATAAGGGGAGAGTTCAACCTCGATACTTATATCAAATCAATACGCTCTTGTCGGAGTAGGGACGTGTTTGTTTACAGAGTTAACCTTATGAGGTAACACTCTAGCTTAGTTCCCCTCCGTACTTTCGTAAGGACCGACCTTGCAGAAAAAATGACCTTACGGAAGAAGACAAAACCGATTATCATATCGGTAGATGAAATACTAAACCGTGTCACCTCATATGGTTAACTAAACATTATTTTGACAAAGTTTCCGCGCGGAGATATCATTGTGTGCAGAAAAAACCTTGTTCCACCACTGTTTCTCTTTTTTTGGAGAGTAGAAAATGCCAAACAAGCCAAAAAATTATGAGGCACTGTCGCGTCTCATTGATAAAGCCAAAATTTCGGACAAATTTGCGCGTATTTCAAACGGTCTGCCGAAAGTGAACAATGAGAATAGGGTAGCCGGCGTATGTCGTGTTTGCAGAGGCGATGTCGTTGAGGTTATATTTCGTGAGTGTGTCGTTCCTCCCAACGAACGCATCTTTGGTCCAGGGAGCAAGGAACAATTTCAAATTATTAAAAGCTACCACTGCAGAGAGTGCGGTATCGTGTATGCGTTTCCGCCTCCTTCGCACAAAAAAAAGGTGTAGGTAGCTCGCAGTTCTGTGATCGGGAAAGAGTCTTCAAGTCGGGTCTTTTATGGCTCGACTTGTTTTTTGACAAACTAGATTGCTGATCAAGCGATATCCTATAATCATACAGCACTTTTTTTATGCTATAATGAAGTCGCTTATGGTGGAAGGATATATCGTAAAAACAGAGGTATTTGAAGGACCACTTGGACTTTTGTTGTCTTTGATCGAAAAACGAAAACTTCTTATCAACGATATTTCTCTCGCGAAGGTTGCCGATGATTACATGGCATACATCCAAAATCTCACCGCGTTTCCGACAAGCGACGTGGCGAGTTTTATTCTTGTCGCTTCTGCATTGGTGCTCATAAAATCAAAATCGCTCCTGCCGACGCTTACTCTTACCGAAGAAGAAACCGGCAGTATCGAGGATCTCGAACGGCGTCTCAATGAGTATAAACGGATCAAAGAACTCTCTGCGCATGTGCAAGAACGTTTCGGTGCAAACATTATCTTCGCGCGCAATCAATCAAGGGTTATCAATCCGGTTTTTTCTCCGGACAAGACAGTTACCGTGTCGGGAATACTGTCGGCGATCAGATCAACCATCGCTGGTTTTCCCAAGAAAGAGAGAATCCCGAACGCCATCGTCAAAAAAGTCATCAGTCTCGAGGATGTCATTGAGAATCTTTCGAAGAGAATACAGTCCATGCTTTCAATAAGTTTTCGTGAGTTTTCCGGATTGGGGAAGGTGGAAAAAGGGAATATTGTGGTAAGCTTTCTCGCAATGCTTGAATTGGTGCGGCAGGGGATCATTTTGGTTTCCCAAGAGAACAATTTTGATGATATTCACATGGAGTCAATGAAACTCGACACTCCGCATTACCATGCATAAGCTATTTTAGAAGAACAGAACATGAACAAAGAACAAAACACGATGATCGATTTTGCCGCCTTGCTTGAAGCCGTGCTCTTCTTCAAGACGGAGCCGATATCGATCAAGAAACTTGCCGAGGCGCTTGAAGCTCCCGAGCCGACCGTTGCCATGGGTCTCAAGGAGCTCGCAGATCGGCTTAAGGGAAGGGGGATCGTACTGATGGAGAAAGATAATGACGTTATGCTCGGTACGATTCCCGAGGCAGGCGGCATTATTGAAAAGCTTAAACGTGAAGAGATCACGAAAGAGATCGGGAAAGCAGGCCTTGAAACACTCTCGATCGTACTCTATAAAGGACCGATCTCGCGAAGTAGAATTGATCATATCAGGGGAGTAAATTCAGCGTTCATTTTGCGCAATCTTTTAGTGCGCGGTCTTGTTGAAAGGGTTTCCGATCCTGGTCATGCTCGAGGATTTTTATACAGAGCAACATTTGACCTACTTTCGTATCTTGGAATATTGAAACCAGAAGAGCTTCCGGAATATGAGTTGATCGATCAAGGAATCGCGGACTTTGAAAAGTGTTCTGATGAAGAAGAGGGAAATGAGACAACGGAGAACGCGACAACGAGGGAGGAAGTGTAATGTTTTACGGCAACCAAGTTTACTGATTAAAAATGAAACAATTTTTTAAAAAAATCGAGCGGGAAGACATCCACATGTTCGGGGCAATGTTTCTTGTTGGCATTTTGTTTGTTGCCATATTTCCTTACGTCGGCATTGACGACCTCGGTCATGCGAGTAAATTGGAAGAGGCATCGGTGCATGAAGTCTTGATCGAGAAAGAAGCGGCCGATCCGTTCGATGAGATAGAACTTGAAGCGATTGCGGCGTACGTTTTCGACATAAGAAATGATGTATCGCTTTTTGCCCACAATGAGAATGAACGACTCCCGCTCGCTTCGGTGACGAAAGTGATGACGGCCGTAATTGCATCTGACCTTATCCCAAAATCAACGGTTGTGACGGTACACTCGGGCGACATTGCTCTCGATGGGGATTCTGGTCTTCATGTCGGGGAACAATGGAGACTTTCTGACCTCATAGATTTTACTCTTACAACCTCTTCCAATGATGGAGCGAGTGCTATTGCGTCTGTTGCCGGTTCTTATGGGCAAGTTGATTATGGAATGTCGGTAGAAGAAGCAAAAAGTTTGTTTGTTGCGGCAATGAACGAAAAAGCCGTATCAATCCCGCTTCCTAACACCGTATTTTTCAACGAAACGGGTCTTGACGTGGATGATGTCACGAGCGGCGCCTATGGAACAGCGAAGGATATGACAACGCTCTTCGCGTATGCCGTACGCAATTATCAGCAGATATTCGAGTCAACCTCATACCGTGAGTTCGTCGCGCAATCTCTTAGTGAAATATCTCACAGCGCATCAAATACCAACGAAATGATTGGGAAAATCCCCGGACTCATCGCATCGAAGACCGGTTTTACCGATCTTGCGGGTGGAAATCTGGTAGTTGTTTTTGATGCCGGACTTATGCGTCCCATTGCCATATCGATCCTCGGCTCAAGCGAAGAGGGACGATTCAGCGATATGAAAAAACTCGTTGACGCAAGTGTTCATAAAGTAAGTACCGAGTAGAAGATTTGTTATCATGCGAGGAAGCGAGTATAATTATTATGTTGTATTTGTATGATAATGGATGTTGTAAAAGTTTTTTTTCCGTCAACACTTGCGTTTTTTATCGGTGTCGCCATGACGCCATCTCTTACTCACTTTTTGTATAAATATAAATTATGGAAAAAACAGTCAGGAAAATCGGGATCGCTCGGCGGGGGAGGCACACCAATCTTTAACAAACTCCATAAGGATCGCGACACCGGAACTCCGCGTATGGGAGGGATCGTCATTTGGGGAAGCGTTCTTATCACTATCGCCTTAATATGGATTGTATCAAAAATATTCCCGACCGAGCTTACGCAAAAAATGGATATGGTGAGCAGAGGGCAAACATGGCTTCCGCTTTTTACGCTTGTCAGCGCTTCGCTCGTGGGGCTTGTCGACGACTTTCTTATTGTGTTTGGCAAAGGCGGGTATATCGCGGGAGGAATTCCGCTGCGTATCCGAATAGCGATCGTGCTACTTCTCGGGTTCATTGGTGCTTCGTGGTTTTTCTTTAAACTCGATGTCTCGAGTTTTTATGTGCCGTTTGTCGGAGATGTCGGACTAGGAATCTTCTTCATCCCATTTTTCATGCTTGTTATGCTCGCGCTGTTTTCTGGCGGCGTGATCGATGGGATTGATGGGCTCTCCGGCGGTATCATGGCCACTATTTTTGGCGCCTATGCGGGAATCGCTTTTTTCCAACACCAGATCGATCTTGCGGCGTTTTGTGGGGTTGTTGGGGGAGGAACGCTTGCATTTCTCTGGTTCAATGTGCCACCAGCTCGGTTCTATATGTCCGAAACGGGAATTCTCGGTCTTACAACAGCTCTTACGGTCGTAGCATTTCTTGCCAACGGTGTAGCGGTTCTTCCGATCATCGCCCTGCCTCTCTTTGCGGCTTCACTTTCTGATATAATACAAATATCATCGAAGAAACTCAGAAATGGAAAAAAGGTATTTCTCGTGGCGCCTATCCATCATCACTTCGAGGCGCTTGGTTGGCCGCCGTATAAAGTAACGATGCGATTTTGGATCATCTCGGTGATCTGTGCCATAATCGGAATGGTGGTGTTTTTTATCGGTTAATTACGAACAGTTTGAACGCAACAAATGGTACGACGAAAATCTGATAGAATTTTCTTTTTCACCACCATTTTTTTGGTTGTGTTTGGTTTGTTTATTTTTTCTTCCGCGTCGCTCGGGCTTCTTTCAAGAAGCGGGGCAACATTTTCAAGCGTTGCTTTCAGCCAGATATTCCTTGGGGTATTCCTTGGAAGTATCGCACTCTTGATCGCCTTGAACGTACCCTATCGTTTTTGGAGGCAGTATTCGTTTTATATTTTTCTTTTATCTGTCCTTGCATCCGTTGCTGTTTTTATCCCGGGACTTGGATTGCCTCACGGCGGCGCGGTACGATGGCTTGAGATCGGGTCCATTTCGTTTCAACCGGCTGAATTTCTTAAGTTCGGATCGATTGCCTACTTGAGCGCGCTATTCTCGTCGTTGCGAAAAGAAATGCATAGCATAAAGGGTATTCTTCCGCTACTCATTGTTGTAGGTATCGTAGCCGCCGTTCTTATCACACAACCGGACACGGGAACTTTCATCGTCATTTTGACTGTTTCATTCCTTATGTTTTTCGTCGGAGGAGGAAGATGGCGCTATATTTTTTATCTGATTATGCTCGCCGCGGTACTTTTTGGCGTATTGGTTTATTCAAAACCATATCTCCAGGTTCGAATCATGACCTTTCTTGATCCGGTACGCGACCCCTCTGGCGCAAGTTGGCAACTGCAACAATCGCTCAATGCCATCGGTTCCGGGAAAATATTCGGGAGAGGGTTTGGACAAAGCATACAAAAGTTTCGCTACCTTCCCGAACCGATAGGAGATTCAATCTTTGCCGTCGCGGCTGAAGAATTCGGCTTTGTCGGCAGCGTACTCATTCTTCTCATGTTTGCGCTCTTTTGCGTCCGCGGACTGCAAATATCAGCCCGTGCTCCCGATTACTTCAGTGGACTTTTAGTGCTGGGGCTTGTTATACTTATAACATTCCAGTCATTGATCAACATCGCTTCAATGCTTGGAGTTTTCCCGCTGACAGGTCTTCCGCTACTTTTTATAAGCCACGGAGGAACTGCGTTATTTTTCGCATTGTTTGAGGTCGGCATCATACTCAACATTTCGAAATTCATGAAAAAATGATTACTGCATGAAAGTCTTATTCACCGGTGGCGGATCGGGAGGACATTTTTACCCGATCATAGCTATCGTCCAAAAGTTAAATATACTTCTTGATCGGGAAGGACTCAAGGATGTCCGACTGTATTACATGTCAGATACTCCTTACGATGAAAGTCTGGTCACTAAAAACAAACTTGAGTTCATTAAGGTGAACACAGGGAAAATGCGGCAGTACTTTTCAGTGAAAAATATTATCGATGTATTCAAGACTCCAATCGCGGCGACGCGCGCGGTGTTCAAGCTTTTCATCCTCTATCCCGATGTGGTCATTGGAAAGGGGGGATACGCGAGTTTTCCAGCGCTCTTTGCCGCACGGCTCCTGCATATACCGGTTATTATCCACGAATCTGACAGTGTGCCCGGAAGGGTCAACAAATGGGCTGGGAAATTCGCAAAACAGGTAGCGATATCCTATCCGTATGCCGCACAATTTTTCCCCAAAAAAAGAACCGCAGTGACTGGTAATCCGATCCGTGAAGAAGTGACAGTCCCGATGCGGGGCGGGGCGCTGGAAATGCTCGGTCTCGAACAGGGTGTTCCGGTTGTGCTGGTTCTTGGGGGATCACAGGGCGCGCAGATTATCAACGATGCTGTTATTGGCGCGTTACCGTTTCTTCTTGATCGGTACCAAATCATTCATCAGGTTGGGATGCGTAATATAAAGAGCATTGAGAATGTTCTTGGTATTGTATTAAAGGACAATACTCATGCAAAACGATATAAACCGCTTGCTTTTCTTTCCGACGACCAAATGCGCGCGGCAAGCGGGGTAGCGGATCTGGTTGTCTCACGCGCTGGCTCGACCATATTCGAGATCGCTTTATGGGGCATTCCGGCAATAATTATTCCGATCACCGATTCGAACGGAGATCACCAGATTAAAAATGCATATTCGTATACTCGCGCCGGGTGCGCTGAGGTCATTGAAGAGAAGAATCTTTCTCCCTATCTCTTGGCGACGGAAATAAAACGAATAATGGAGGATGGCGCAAAAATGCAGGAAATGAGAGAGGCGGCTGGTAGATTTGCCAATCCCGGCGCGGCGGAAAAGATCGCACAGCAAATAATGAACATTCTCTTTGAGCACTCGGGCAAAAAACGCTAAATACCCCATGCTTTTCTTGCCGCTTGCCACTCTGTAGATTATAATGGCGAAGAAGGGTTTTGCCCTCCAGTTTGCTTGTGTCTATTGCCAATAAAAAAGTGATTACCCGCTTCGCGCCCTCTCCAACGGGTGTATTGCATGTCGGCGGTGCACGAACGGCGCTTTTTAACTATCTTTACGCTCGTCAGCATGAAGGAAATTTTCTTCTGCGCATCGAGGATACCGACAAAGAGAGGAGCAAAAAAGAATACGAAGAAAATATCATAAACGGCCTTGCGTGGCTTGGAATTTCTTATGACAAATTGTATCGCCAATCAGAACGCGCAGACAAGCATAAAGATTGTCTTCAAAGACTGATCAATCGCGGACTTGCGTACGAAGCGGAAGAGGGGAAAGACGGCAGTGGCAAAGTGATACGCTTCAGAAATCCCGGTGCCAAAATTTCCTTCCATGACGCGATACGCGGAAACATCGAATTTGATACAACCGAATTAGGCGACTTCGTGGTCGCTAAAAATATTGATACGCCGCTCTTTCATTTGGCGGTTGTTGTTGACGACTTTGAGATGGGCGTAACGCAGGTCATTCGCGGGGAGGACCATATCTCAAATACCCCGCGGCAGATCCTCTTGCAAAGCGCCATTGATGCCCCTCATCCAACTTATGCGCATATACCGCTCATCCTTGCGCACGACAAATCAAAACTCTCAAAGCGACATGGCTCGGTTTCTCTTGTTGAGTTTCGTGATAAAGGGTATCTACCTGATGCCATGGTAAATTTTCTTGCGCTTATTGGTTGGCATCCCGAGGGAAGCGGCGAACTATTTTCGATGAATGATTTGGTAAAAGAATTTACGCTTGAACGGGTACAGAAGGGCGGAGCTATTTTCAATATTGAAAAACTTGATTGGCTGAATCGCGAGTATCTAAAAAAAATGTTGCCGGAAGAATTTGAAAAAAAGGTTATTGAATATATTCCGGAAAAGTTTAAAAAAAGCGATAAAAAAATTTCCGAACGCATGCTTAAAAATATCGCTCTAATCATTGTTGAGCGGATCAACACGCTCTCTGATATTTCTGCAATGTTCGAATCGGGTGAATTTGATTATATCTTCGAGCGTCCGACTTATGATCCGAGGAAACTTCTTTGGAAAGGCACGCCTGACCTGCTTGTTACCAAACAAAGACTTGACAAAGTAATAGAATTACTGCAAGAAATTGACGAAGAAAATCTAACTGGCGACACAGTGAAAGAAACCGTGTGGAAGTATGCTTCTTCTGAAGGAAGAGGGGATGTGTTGTGGCCAATGCGGTTCGCTCTCTCTGGAAAGGAAAAATCGCCGGACCCATTTGTGCTGGTCAGTATACTAGGGAAAGAAGAATCATTAAAACGGCTTCGATATGCTTCCGAGACGCTTATCGCGCGCAACTCCTAAAAAACCGTATGAAAAGATCGAAATTTTCAAAGAAACATAGCGTCACAACATCTTTATTTTTTGCGGCAATGATATGCTTGCTTTCTCTTTCTTTCGCCCGCGCGGCGCTCGTTGACGATATAAAGCAAAAAATATCAACTAAAAATACCGAGATCGAGAAGCTCGAACAGGAGATTGAAGTATACCAAAATGAAATTGAAAGTCTTGGGAACCAAGCGAATACTTTTCAAAATTCGATCAAGATGCTTGATACGACAAAGCGGCAACTTGAAAAAAACATCATCGTAACCGAACAGAAAATAGATTCAACCGCGCTTACTATTGCGAAGCTTTCAATCGAACTTGATCAAAAGCAGACTGATATCAATCGGCTAAATGAGGCAATCGCAGGAATTATGCGTCGAGTGAACGAAGCAGACGATACCACGCTTCTTGAGATTGTTCTTTCGAACGATGATCTTTCATCGCTTTTGATTGAAATGGAGAACCTTCAACAATTCCATGCTGTCGCGCGCGAAAAACTTCAACAACTCGAATTGTTGAGAGAAGAACTATCTGATACTCGAACGGAGTCGGAGGATGAAAAAGATCAGCTGGTTGATTTGCGTGCGGAATTAAGCGATAAAAAAAAGATTGTGCAAGAGAATAAGGATGAAAAGAGTAATCTGCTTTCAAAAACAAAAAATAAAGAATCAAATTATCAAAAAATCCTTAATGAGAAAAAGGCACTGAAAGAACAATTTGAACAACAACTTCTTAAATATGAGTCAGATCTTCGTATTGCAATTGATCCGCGCAGTCTTCCTTCGGCTGGAAAGGGCGTACTTGCGTGGCCGCTCGACAAAATACGAATAACACAGAAATTTGGCAATACCGAATTTGCACAAAGTGGCGCTTATAGCGGGCAAGGGCATAACGGGGTGGACTTTGGTGTTGCTATTGGGACACCGGTTAAAGCGACGCTCACTGGAACTGTTGTCGAAACGGGTAATACCGATGCTTATTCCGGATGCTACTCATACGGCAAATGGGTTCTTATACAACACCCAAATGGCCTCTCGACGCTTTATGGGCACCTCTCGCTTATTAAGGTATCGAGCGGCCAAACGGTCGCCACCGGCGATGTGATCGGGTATAGTGGCAATACCGGATATACAACTGGGCCACACTTGCACCTGACCGTTTTTGCGACCCAAGGGGTTAAAATAGTGCGCATGGGAGATATTAAAACCATAACCAACTGTATGGATGCGCGTATTCCGGTGGCACCCCTCAATGCTTATCTTGATCCATTAATCTACTTGTAAAGCACTGAGCTTCTTCCTTGATAAATCTTTGGGATGTATAATATAGTTGCCATGAACACACCAAGAAACACTGGCGGATTTTTGAAACTCATCGTAGTACTCATTATTGTTATTGTTACGCTTTCTTATTTCAGTTTCGATTTAAAAACTATCACAGAATCAAGCGCTGGACAATGGGTAATGAGCCACGCCACGTATGCTTGGGGTAATTATTTGTATCCAGCAGGAGGATTTCTTTGGGATAAAGTCATTGTGGGATTCGTTTGGGTTCATGTCGCGTCTTTTTTTGGTGTTGATACCGCAACGTCACCAGATGGATCATCGCTCGCAACGTCGACTCTCGATGTGATCGCAATGTAGCTACGGTAATTATTTTGCGATAGGCAATAGGGCGACTTTAGGATCCTGCTTTATTCTTTATTATAGTGTCGCAAAAGATATATTGTGCGACATCTATATACTTTCCCACAAAGCACTAATCGTATGAGCCCCTATCCCCTCATACTACTAATCAAGCCAATGTCGGATTCGGGTAGGTGCGCGGCAACTACTTTATCATCGTCGTTAATCAGCTCGATGTACGATGGCGATACACATATCTATCAATAGCAACCATCAGTTTTTTTATTTTTTTGTATGCTTTTCCAAAACTTTATTTTATTGGACACCGAGTGTCCAATAAAATCCACTACTAATGAGCTAATTTTTATGACCTCGCTTTCTTTCATCTTTTTGTGTTTAAGTCGTAGCATGCCCGTTTCGTCTTGTAACTTTCGATCGCTTGTTGACACATGAGAAAAAGCGGCGCGGGAAGATCATCAAGCGCATACCACCCCTATGACTCTGCCATGTCCGGTTCAAGATGCTTCGGTGCGTACCGTGTTACATTCGACAAGAATTGGAACGAAATGTTTTTTATCTCAATACCATACTCCTCACGCGTCTCTCATTCCGCGCGTTATGCGTAACGATTCTCCATACTCAAGAGTCCGCCCGGAAAGGCACATTCCCGGCTCCGTGCGCCCTTTTTCGTTTTTCGAGGAGTACTTTTCCTTTCCGAAAGATTATCACCCCGACACCGACTTTTGGTTCTTGATTTTCCTTCATAAGTTTAATTAACGCCTTGCATCATGTCGCACAATATTATTATCGCTAATCGTTTCTCGACGTGCTGTTCTCCATTCTGCATACGCCGCGCAAGGCCGCTACGTCTTCCGCGGTCAGTTCCGGGCGTTCGGTATCCTGCTTCTCCATCAGGTAATACATGATTGCTGTCGGGTTACTCAGGTGGTCGATTCCGAACGCGTGACCGAATTCATGCGCCAGTACAATTTCAAGATCGGAAAGATCGTCGAATTGGAACACGTTTATCATTGTTCCCGTGTACTGCCCTTGTTCAAATTGCTCTTCCGTAAAAGTTGTGTTGTAGGAATCAACACTCTTATTAAAGGTGCTGGCATACATATTGATCTTGTCAGTGAGCGCGTTGATGTTAGCGTTCTGCTGATTGAGTTCTTGCCGTTCGTTTTCGAGTTCTTGCTGGAGCCGCTCAAGATCGGAGCGCTCTTTTGCAAATTCATTGTACACCTTTTCCGGAGCACCACCGGCACTGTTCCAGTGAGTGACTTGCGTATTATAATTCGTGAGCCGCTTATCATAGAGTGCGCCAGACGCGTTGTATTCATCAAGCCGTTTTTCCTGTACTGCAACCAGCGTGTCGTATTGGGCAACAAGACCTTGATAAAGAGTATGCTCTTGGTCGAGTTTTGCTTTGAAACGAGCTTCCTCAATCGTCTTGATCTGCCGTTCGTCAAACACCAAGTTAATCTTAAGCGACGCGTTATCATCACGCGATAATAAATCGAATCCCGTCCCATTCTCCCAGAGTTTTTCCGCGGCAGTAACTGCTTCTTGAAGTGTTACAACGCCAACACCAAACCTGCCGTCAATGCTGCCGATCGCATAGGTAAGCGGTTTCTCACACACTGTCGGCGCGGAAAACAAGTGTGCCAAATCAGGCGGATTCTTCGCCCACGCCACAGTGAAAGCGATGACGAGGACAGGAATGCCGATTATTGCCCCAAGGGCTTTTGCGCGACTCGTATTCATATTCAAGGATTATATTACCTCTTTTTCTTTCGTTCTTCCAGAAGCAGTTCTCGTTTTTGCTCCGCTCAGCGGCTATATCCTCCCGGCGTGCCGTCCGAACGGACGACCCGGTGGCATCGGATTGCCGAGTTGTGATTTTTGTTGAGTATGTTCCCTACGACATAATACACTTTTTGGTTTGCGATTTGCTTGGTAATTTCTCGGTATGTGAGTATTTCGCCTTTTGGGATGCAAGCAATAACTGAAAGAACATTTTCAGTAAAATTATTTTTCATTGATAATCCAAGATTTTACTCACCGGGCAATTCATGTGATCATGACGCGGTCTTGCGGGGCAATAGTTCCTGCCATATTCAATTACGCGATAGGTGAACAAGAACCATTCTTCACGCGGCAAGATTTCCATCAGGTCACGCTCGATCTTCTCCGGATTCATTTCATCAGTGAGTCCCCACAGGCGCGCGAGGCGTCGCACGTGCGTATCCACCGCGATTCCCTCCACCACGCCATACGCATTGCCTAAAACGACATTCGCTGTCTTCCGGGCAACCCCGGGCAGAAGAAGCATCTCCTCCATCGTTTTAGGGATCACGCTGTCAAATTGTTCCTTAAGCATTCGTGCCGCCCCCAAAATGTTCTTCGCTTTATTGTGATAAAATCCGGTCGAATGGATACGATGCTCAAACTCCGCAAGATCGGCATTCACATAATCATCAAGTGTCCGATATTTCTTAAAAAGCGCTTCAGTGACCTCGTTGACCTTTTTATCGGTACACTGCGCGGAGAGAATGACCGCGATAAGCATCTCCCAATTGTTTGAATATCGGAGCGCCATCTTCGCGTCCGGAAAAAGCCGCGCGAGTCGAGTGAGGACTTTTCGCGCCTGCTTCTTTCGCCGTGCGAGCGTACTATCGGAAATGTTACGAGATGACGGCATATCTTTTTTTATTTTTTACGAGCAAACCTTCTTCAGTGAGATTGGCAAGGATTTTTTCCAGTCGATCATCTTTGGTCTCTTTCCCGATACGCTCTGTTGTGCTTGGACCATTAGTAAGAAGAAATTTGATGATCAGTCCGCGTGTTTGTCGACTCGACCCTTTAAACCGTGATTGCTTGGCGTATCCTTTGCTTTTGTGATTCGGATTTTTTATGATCTTCGGCAAGTGAGCGCCGAAATCCATGAGCGCAGAGTACCATTCCCGCGCTCGTTTGCGAGGGAGCGCTCTTGCTACAAGCGGCATAATGTCCGCGTCAGCAACCGTCGTCGCATGAGCAAAGAAAAAATGGATGAACACGCGTCGAATGTTCGTCTCGATAAAGACGGCCGGTTCATTCCACGCGAACACTCGCATGGCGGACGCGGTCGCCTCCCCTATTCCGGGAAGCGCAACAAGCGCCTCCTGATCGTTCGGAACAACACCACAGAACTCGTCGCGTATGATTTTGGCCATTTTCCAGAGCGCCTGCGCGCGCCGATTGTACCCAAGCCCTTGCCACATCGCAAGCACTTCTGCCATGCTCGCTCCGGCGAGTGTCTCAACATTCGGAAATCGCTTCAAAAAAGGCTCGTATTTCTGTTCTACGCGGCTGGTTTGCGTCTGTTGAAGCATAATTTCCGAAACGAGTATCTCATATGGGTCTGCTGTCTCACGCCATGGAAATGCCCTTTTTTGAGTCCTGTAGAAAGCCCAAATTGTCCTCCTGAACGTATGTATGTTGTATGCGGGTGTTTTATCCGTTTCCACGAGCATTATGATACCACAGAGCAATTGAGTGTCGCCACAACTGAAAATAGTTCAGCTCCTCGCTTTATTTCATGGTATAGTGACCGAAAGAATGATGTTGAAAAAATACATATTTGTGGTAGTAGCGGTTTTCGTAATTGCGCTCATCGCGGGATATTTTTGGTTGCGACCGGATACCTCCATTACCAACTATCCTTCATCGGGAGCTAACATCATCGCGTTCGGCGACAGTCTCGTGCGAGGTGTCGGTGCGTCCGAAGGACACAATTTCGTCGACCTTCTTTCCGAGAAAACAGGTCGTTCCATCGCAAACCTCGGTGTCGCGGGTGACACGACCGCGGACGGATTGGCGCGCGTAAATGAACTCGACAAGTATCAACTAAAAGTGGTGCTTGTGCTCCTCGGCGGCAACGACCATTTGAAAAAAGTGCCAATTGATGAAACGTTCGACAATCTTGCACGGTTGATTGAGAACATTCAGTCGCGTGGCGCGATCGTGCTTTTGCTTGGCGTGCGCGGAGGGTTGTTCGCGGATCGGTTTGCCGATCGCTATGAAGCGTTAAGCAAAAAATATCATACTGCTTATGTGCCGGACATACTCGACGGACTCTTCGCTCACCCGGAATATATGTCAGATGAAATCCATCCCAACGAAAAAGGATACGCCAAGATCGCAGAACGTATCTACCCGGTGCTGGAGAACATCCTGCAGTAGCTGTCCGCGCGATGTTTTCGTTTTAGAGAGTATGCTACAATGACTCAATGAAAACGTCATATTCCGCTCTTAATACCTATAAAACCTGCCCGCTCAAGTATAAATACAGTCAGATCGATAAACTGAAAGAACCGAAGCGGATCGAGTCGGTGTTTGGCACGATTATTCATTCCGCGCTGAAATTCATGTTTGAACGTAATCCGCTTTACCCCACGCTCGACGAGGTCATTGATTTTTATACGAATAAATGGGGCGAAAAGTCGGAAAAGGTCGAGTGGCGCAACCCGGAGAAAAAAGACGCGGAAGAAAAAATGTATTTCGAGGAAGGGGTTAAAATATTAAAGAATTTCTACAAAAAGAATCAGCCATGGACATTCAACGTCATCGAGCTTGAAGGACGATTTTCATTTGACCTTGTTGATGATCTGAACGGTGCGACTCACACCATAAGCGGCATCATCGATCGGATCGATAAAGACCCCGATTCCGATCTCTATGAGATCATTGACTACAAGACCGGCAAGCGAATGCCGCCGCAAAAAGAACTTGAATCGGATCTCCAGCTTGGTATATACCATCTCGCGCTTTCATCTCGTTGGCCACAGACGAAAAGCGAAAATATCAAGACAACTCTCTACTTCCTCAAACACAATAATAAGGTGAGCAACACGTTTACTGCGCCTGTAATTGGCGATGTCCGCGTTCGTGTCATTGGCGCCATTCGCGAGATAGAAAAAAAGACCCAACAAAACGATTTTTTGCCAACCCCCGGTCCTTTGTGCGGCTATTGCGGGTTTAGAAAGATTTGCCCGATGTGGTCGCACGAATATCCAAGCGAAATAATGACTGTTGACGACACCGAGGCGGGTGCCGCGATAGCGGAGTTTTTTGAGATCAAAGATGCCGAAGACCAGAACAAGAAACGTCTTGCCGGGCTTCGCGAAAAGATTCTCTCCTATATGGAAGACCGGAAGCTTTTGCGAGTTTTTAGCTCGCACGGCTATATAACAAAAAATGTTCAGGAACGCTCAAGCTATGATATGGAAAAAGCAAAAGACATTTTAGAACAAGCAGAGATGCTCGATAAAGTATTGTCTCCGGATGAAAAGAAGCTTGAGCGGATTCTTCCCTCATTGCCGGATAATATCCGCGAAAAACTCGCGGCTATCAAAACGACCAAGAAGTTTTTCGTACTCAAACACACGAACAAGAAAAATTCATCCGCCGATAGTCAGCCGGGGAAAGAGCCGGAATAGAGTATGCCATAGAGGTGCTCTATATGCCACAAACTTATTTTAAATATTCGGGAATCTCGTATTGCTGGTATTCGTCGAAAAATCCCCTCCCCCGCAAGAGCCGCGAGAACGCTTCGGTCTCAAGCTTCGCGCCATTAAGTGCGTGGTGCGGGCGTGATTCCGTTTCCATACCGACAAACTCAAGTATCTTGTCGAGAGAGAGCGCCGAGTGTCCATTTTTCAGCGGTATGGGAATTTCGTTCTTAAGGTGATAAGCATAGCACACAGAATGAAGATCGATCGTTCTAAACGCAAATTGAAAATCAATGCCGGCACGTCTGAATGAATCGTTGATGAAATCGCGATCAAAAGACGTATTTTGTCCCGCGATTGTCAGTTCATTACTCTGTTCGACCCAGTGCCAAAAAGCACGGATTGAGTCTTCGAACAATCCTCGTGAAGGATCAAAGCACTCCGCTTCAGTGAAGCCATTAACCGCGAGCGCTTCTTTTGAAACCAAAGCCCCGTCCCACACTTGGCATTCCCGGTAGAATGGGCTTCGGTCAGGCACGTCAAAGTCAACGGCCCCGATGCTCAGTATGGAATATTTTTTCGGATCAAGTCCCGATGTTTCAACATCAATAATAATCATACGTCAAAGGCATTCTTGAGTTTTTATTTCCCTCTTGAATGTGACCGGTTTTTCACTGTGTGAAATCTTCATAATGTAAAACGGGCTTCCAAAAAGGGTATTGTTCCCGACATTGCATCTTTGATCGGGGTGGCGCTCAATAATATAAGCAATAAGAGAAAGCTCTGTTTCGACCACGCTATCTATGGTAAGAGAATATTTATCTCTGTTTTGCATCCCGCCAAAAGCGGCAATCACGGTGTTCTTCTTAAAATCTATGTTCGGAAGCGACGGTTTCGGTTTTGTGGCGCTGTATATGTGCGTCCATAATTTTCTCCACGTATCACTATCGGTAACAACAAAATTTTGATCCGTCGTGAATCCGCCATAATATCCGCGAGCGACCTCTGTCGACGGGATGGTATCGGTGGAGAGAATCCCGCTGGTATCGCCGCCTGACGATCCTGTTAATCCCTTAAATAGAAAAACGAACCCAAGCAATATTATCAACCCAACAACGCCGGCAACCATAAAAAGTTTCTGCTTGTCTTTCATCATGATCTTTAATTATAGCATACACAGTAGGGAACCATCCTAATGAGATCAAAGCCCTTTGCAATTTGCCGCCGGCGTATACCCTGCTCGTTGCGCTTCTTCTCGACTCTTGAAGACAATCTTGTTTGAGTCTTTAATTGCCTGCGCGCCGGAGCACCACGGGAAATGATATTTGGTGCCGTTCTTTGACGCGACGAATATCTCTTCGGAAGTCCCAGCGGGATGGTCGGTTGCCGGGTTCCCGATATCGGGAACGATCGCCGCCGCTTGCATGATCGCTTTGGGGTTCTCTATCCTCACTGGCTCCTTCTGTCTTTCAATCTTGGAAAGCCGTCCCAAACCAAAGCTAGCAAAAGCTACAAGGATAATGATGGTCGCGATAAAAAGCGTTTCATTGTGCTCCAAGAAGTGCTTGATTTTTTGTCCGAAATCCGATATACTCATAATTACATTATTATAGCGATTTTTTAGAATTATGGCACATAGAAAAGCTGGAGGAACGGCAAAAAACCTGCGTGATTCAAACCCAAAATACTTGGGGACTAAATTGTACGCCGGCGAGAAGGCAAAACCCGGATCGGTGATCGTTAGACAACGAGGAACCAAAATACTGCCGGGTACGAATGTAGGAATCGGCAATGATCACACTCTTTACGCACTCAAAGAAGGAACAGTGCGGTTCTCCACGAAGAGAAAGATCGGGTTCAATAGTTTGACCAAGAAAAAGAAGGTTGTTAATATTGACTAAAGTCCGTATAAATGGCACAGCAAAAACTCGTCCTACACACAGCGCAGGACGAGTTTTTGCTATGCCATGATATCTGACTCCCGACAAGGTCAATCTTCTTTTTTCTCTTCAACGATGATCTTGAATGTTGCACGCTTATCGCCTACTCCGACATTCACCAGATGTTCTCCGAGCTCCTTGATCGGTTTTTCCAAGAAAATATGCTCCGCATCGATATCAAGATGTGTCTGTTCTTTTATAAGCGAGATGATTTCTTCTTTGTGTATCCCCGCGAATAGATGCCCTTGCTTATTGGCTTTTTCCTGAACGGTAATTACAATGCTTTCAAATCCTTTGATGTTTTTAAGAAGAAGGTCTTCGCGAATTTTGCGGCGCGCTTCCGCATTCTCTTGCTCCGTGGTGGTCTGTCTTATAATCCTCTCGGTTGCGATTTGAGCCAGTTTTCGAGGGAGCAAAAAATTCCTCGCGTAGCCGCGCGTGACTTCTTTCACATCATATTTCTTTCCCACTTTGGGGACATCGCACAATAAAACTATTTTCATTTTTTTATGTTATGTGATTATGAGTATACACAGTTTCCACAAATTTGCAAAAAAACGCCCCGAGTAAACCTGCGGGGCGTGATGGTGAGAGTTGTGTCGGGAAAATCACCTAGCCGGGAGGAGGGAGAGCATAGATGACCACCCGGACACAACTCTCACCTACCGCCAATAGTACAGCAATCGATAACTTGTGTCAATAATTTGTACAGTTACCCTTTGTCACCCCAATCTTATCAGAATGTCACCCCATAAGGGTAACTGTACAAAATTCATTTTATACTTTATTGGACACTCGGTGTCCAATAAAGTAGCCCTACTTGGATTTCATTCAACCCGCACGCCGAGGATTTTGCGAGCATATTGCTTTGTCGCCTATAAATATAAAAAGAAAAGGTCTACACCGGAGCGTAGACCTAATAATAGGATTGTTCGTGGCGCAATCTCCCGGGCCAGTCGCTTCCAGGAGGTGGGAAAGTGACTTTCGCCGCGCAAGAAACTGGCCACGAACAATCCTACATTTGATAATACACTTATTGCTAAACAGGTCAATGGCGTGGCTGTTTAGACCGGCATTTAGTAACGGCTGGTCATTTATGAGTGGATTAGAGTAAAAAACTACATCCCCTTGAGCGTCTCGATCGCCTTGTCCATTTGCGGATCTCTTCCTGCTTCAAAATCATCTTGTGTAAAGGAGACATCTATCTCCGGAGTAAGCCCATTTTCTGAGATTGAAACTCCGTTCGGTGTCAGCCATTTTGCCACGGTCACCTTTAGCGACGTGGTATCGGTTACCGGCAAGAGTTCCTGCACCGAGCCTTTGCCAAAACTCCGTTCGCCGACGAGAATCGCCTTCCCGTGTTCCGACAATGCTCCCGCCATAATCTCTGATGCGGAAGCCGACCCTTCATTTATTAAAATGACAAATTTTAGACTATCGTTAAAGATGTCATATCCCCTGCTTCGGTGCACAAGATCGTGCGATGAGTTTCGAAACGACTCTTGGACGACCACATCCCCGATCGGTAGGAACCAACTTGCCATGTCAACCGCGGCATCCAGGTAACCACCAGGATTATTACGCAGGTCAAGAACAAGCTTGTCGTCGCCGGACTCAACAAATTCTCGCAGGGCATTCCGAAACAAATCCGGTGACTGTGCTGAAAAACTGTAGAGCGTGATCACAAAAATACCGTCGTCGCGTTTCTTGGTCTCTATCGTTGGAATATCAATAACATCTCGCACCAAAGATACGGTAAACGGCTCGCTCTTTCCTTCTCTGAATATGACAAAGGTGACCGTGCTTCCTTTTTCTCCGCGTATCAGGTCGACCGCTTCATCAACTGAAAGTCCGGCAGAGGACGTTTCATCGATCTTTATAATCTTGTCACTGGCAAGCAGACCAGCACGACCGGCGGGCGTTCCTTTGAGCGGCGCAATAATCGTGAGCACGTCGTCGCGAATTCCAATCTCCATGCCAACCCCTTCGAAATTACCGCGTATCTCACTCTCGAAATATTTGTTCTCTTTTGGCGGGAAGAAAACTGAATACGGATCTCCGAGCGAGCTGACAAGCCCTGAGATCGCCCCCCACACCATTTGTTGCTCGTCCACCGTATCGATGGAAACATAATTGTCTTCCACCATATGCCACACTTTCCAGAACATTGAAAAATCGACTGATTCGGGCATGCCGTCCGTGGTATTGATCGGGAGCGACCGTTCGTCCGTCATGTTGTACGCAATCCCTGAATAGAAGCCGACGAAAAAAGAGGCGCTTACTATCACGAACGCCGCGATGACAAACACTGTATTTTTATATTGAAGTCGCATTGGGTCATTATCTCAAACTATCCACTTGTGGTCAAACAGACCCGCGGATATAATCAAAACATGATTTCAAGATATACTCACAAGAATCTGACATGGGTCGATATCGAATCCCCCGACAAAGAAGAGGTGCGCGGCATCATGGAAGAATACCATGTTCATCCTATCGTCGCCGACGAACTTCTCTCTCCGACATTGCGCCCGAAGGTCGACATCTATGAAAACTGCATCTACCTAATCCTTCATTTTCCTACGGTCATTCATAAACACAATGGCAAGAGCGAGCAAGAAGTTGACTTTGTCATAGGTAAAAATTTTATCATTACAACGCATTATGACCTTGTTGATCCGCTCCATGATTTTTCAAAAGTTTTCGAGGTGAATTCAATCCTCGACAAAAGCAATATCTCGGAGCACGCGGGATATTTATTTTTCTATTTAATGCGCGAATTATACAAAAATCTTATTGAAGAGCTTGATACGGTGAGTAACATGCTTGATGATATCGAACGTCAGATATTCAACGGCAACGAAATAAAAATGGTCAAAGTCATCTCTGGTGCCGCTCGCAATCTTTTGAACTTCAAGCAGGCAATTCGCCACCACAAAGAAGTACTTGAGTCATTTGAACTTGCGGGAGAAAAATTCTTCGGGAGCGAATTCTCATATTATCTACGCGCGATCACGGGAGAATATTACAAGATCAACAATATGCTTGATGGCCACAAAGAGACTCTTGCGGAATTGCGCGACACCAACGACTCGCTTCTCACCACCAAGACAAATGAAATTATGAAGAATCTTACAATTCTTGCGTTCGTCACGTTTCCGCTCTCGCTTCTGGCCGCAATCTTTGGCATGAAGACCGAACATACTCCGCTCGTCGGCGGCAGTTTTGATTTTTGGATTATTATTGGCGTAATGGTAGCCGCGACATTTGCCATGCTTTCCTTCTTCAAGCATAAAAAATGGATTGAATAGAGTTAACATAATTTCTTGTTTAAAAACCACGGAGAACATCCGTCTTGGAAAATATAAACACTACAAAGGGAAGTTGTACGAAGCGATCGGCATCGCGCGGCACAGCGAAACTCTCGAGGAGATGGTTGTGTATCGGGCGTTATACGAATCAACGAAATTCGGTAAAAACGCCCTGTGGGCAAGTCAACGAGAAAGGGGTCAGACACCTTTGTTTTTTAAAATGTGTGGTGTGATTTATTTTGCTCGGCAGGGCAAAACGCTTTTGTCCCCACAATAATCACAAGGTTCTGCCCATTTTTGCAGATGCGGTATACCGGGGTCATGTGCTAGAATGACACGACCATGGCGAAAGAATTCAAATCAGGCCCCATGCGTATTCCGCCACAAGACATTGATTCGGAGAAAGCACTCCTCGGTTCCATCATGCTCAAACCCGAGACGATGCACGATATTGTTGATGTTGTCGATTCCGAATCATTTTACGCGGAAAAAAATCGCCTTATCTTCAAGGTGATGCTTGACCTCCATTCAAAACACGAGCCGATCGATCTTCTTTCGGTCTCTTCGCGTTTGCGAGAAAAGAAAAAACTTGAAACGATCGGCGGAAGTTCGTACTTGACCGAGCTTGTCAACATCGTTCCTTCGGCCGCCAACATCAAACACTACGCGAAAACCGTCCAGAAAAAACGCGTTTTACGAGAATTGATTGATGCCGCGGATCATATTTCCGAATTCGGCTATGATGAGAGCGAAGATGTTGATACTTTGCTCGACAAAGCGGAGAAAAAAATATTCGGGATCACCAATTTTGGCATTGGGCAAAACTTCATCAGTATCAAAGACGCATTGGGAGAAGCATGGGAACGATTTGATAAACTCCACAACTCGACCAACACGTTGCGCGGAATCCCTACCGGGTTTACCGGACTTGACGAGAAGCTCTCCGGTTTACAACAATCGGATCTCATTATCCTTGCCGCTCGCCCATCAATGGGAAAAACGGCACTCGCGCTTGATATCGCGCGCCAAACCGCGGTCATGCACAATATACCGGTTGGCATATTTTCGCTTGAGATGAGTTCTCAACAGCTTGTCGATCGCATGCTTGCCGCAGAATCGCGCGTCGACGCGTGGAAACTGCGCACCGGCAACTTGAGAGCGGATGAAGAGTTTCAGAAGCTTCAAGACTCTCTCGACCGATTAGCGAAAGCGCCGATCTATATTGATGATCAACCGGGCAATAATATCATCAATATGCGTTCCGCCGCGCGTCGTCTGAAAGCCGAACACAATATTGAACTTATCATTGTCGATTATCTCCAACTCATGAATACGACGAAAAATTACGATTCGATGGTGAATCAAGTAACTGAAATCTCTCGTTCGCTTAAAAGTCTTGCTCGGGAGATCAAAGTGCCGGTACTTGCGCTCTCTCAACTTTCACGCGCCGTAGAACAGCGCCGCGACAAACCACGGCTCTCTGACTTGCGTGATTCCGGATCAATCGAACAAGACGCTGACGTGGTGATGTTCATTCATCGTGATGACAAATACAATGAAAATTCCGAAAAGCCGAACATAGCCGAAATCCTCATTGAGAAGCACCGTAATGGTCCGACCGGCATGGTGGAGCTGTATTTTGATGATAAAAAAGTGACATTCCTCAATGTCGACAGCAATAGACGCGATCATGATCAAAACCTCGAGGATTTCTAAGAAAAACCCGCCCCATGAGACAATTTCTATGAACAATACTATCGAAAAACTAGCGGAATATTTCACAAAATTCCCGGGCATCGGAACGCGACAGTCGAAACGATTGGTGTATTTTTTGCTTTCGCGGGATGATCAATTTGTGAAAACACTCGCCGAGCTTATTTTAGATGTCAAAAGATCAGTCGGGCAATGCTCTGGTTGTTATCGTTTCTTTCCAAAAGAAACCCGCGGACAACAAGAGCTATGTAAAATATGCACTGATCCAAACGTCGATACCAGTATACTTATGGTCGTTGAAAAAGATACCGACCTTGAAAATATCAAGAAAATGGGTGTTTATCATGGGCTTTTTTTCGTACTTGGCGGAACGATTCCCATTCTCGACAAGGCTCCCAAAGAGCGTGTGAGAGCGGCGGAGTTGGTTGCGCGTATTAACACCATTTCTGCAAAAAACACCTCGCTTGAGGTCATTTTGGCCATTTCAGCGACCACGGAAGGCGAGAACACAACTCTCTATATACAAAAAATACTTGAACCGTTCATCACAAAAAACCGGCTTAAAGTATCAACACTGGGACGTGGACTTTCAACTGGTACCGAACTTGAATATTCTGACGACGAAACACTCAAAAACGCTCTTAAAAATAGAGGATAATACCTTTTTCTCACGTCTCGACATCGACTTGAGTAATAATCTGGCGGTTAAAATCTGAAACGGCTAAAGGCGGTAGGATTACTTTCGCAAAACCTTGACAGAATTGCTTATTCATCCTACATTGTCGGCAGGATAATTTGTGTTGTTCAACCCGATCCCAGGAGGACCAGATGAGCATCTCCCCAAGTATTGCTGTTGTACAGAAGGATGCGGGTGTTGCCGAAATGTGTAAGGATGGTCCGATCTCGCTGTGGGGAACCATCCCGACCAGTTACACGGCTGTGCCGTGGGCATTCTATGCGTGTTGGCATCAGCGATTGCTCCCCTATGCCGGCACAAAGATGTGCGCAGAGGTCAAAGGTGACGGACTTGTCCGCGTCATCTGCAGTTTGGGCTTGAGTATGGAAGAAATTCCATCAAGGGAATTTATACTCGTGGCAAAGCAGGAGCGGGTTGTTTCTCTGGACGGAGAGGTGTTTCTGGGCAGGGGACGACTTCGCGTTTCGACGCATTACGCCGACAAGGCGCTTACGGCGCTCGTGAACGTCAACACCGATGGAGTTATCCTATTCGACGGGTGCGGAAATGTGGTGGAGTGCGCCGACATCGACATCGACATCGAATAGAACGTTAAAAAGACCGACCGTATAATACGGTTGGTCTTTTTTAGAGAATGATACAATGCTTTAAGCCGCGCTGACAGACGCGATCGTTACTTTTGAATATGGTTGCCGGTGTCCCCGCTTCTTGAAATACCTGCTTTTTTGTTTGTATTTTATTACTGTTACCTTACGCTTTTTTCCTGTTTCCTCAAAAGCCGCTTCAATTTTTGCGCCTTTGATATAGGGAGTCCCGAGAACGGTCTTTTTTCCGTCATCGAAAAGGAGTACCTTGTCAAAGACCACCGTGTCTCCTTTTTTATAATCTCCGGGAAGTTTCTCGGTAGTTAAGGCGGTGCCTGTAAAAACCTTATACTGCTTTCCACCGGTTTCTATTACCGCAAAATCCACATTCATATTGTCGTGTATAATACCCTAATGTTCTTGATCGCGCAAGCTCCCGACTCGTTATTTTTTAGGGATATCTTTTGAACTGTTCAAATCATCGCCTACGAGGTAGGGTTGCCAATACTGCCTGGTGATATACGAAATGATAATAATGGCAATAAGTATGATAAACCAGAGAGCCCATCCAGGCAGTTGTTCCAAGGCAAAGAGCGCCGCGGCAAGACCTCCCAAGATACCACTAGCCGTCATTCCCATAACCGTGAATTTTTCTCCATTTCCGTTTGTATCGCTTTCAATCGGAGTGGTAGTGTCGTAAGCGCCTTCGTTTCCCAACCCAGGAGTCCGGTTATCGTTGCCCGGAGGAACGATTGCGCTTTCAAACGAACCACCCATTCCGCTTCCATCTGATCCGCTGCCGGAAACGATCTCTAATCCGTTTTCGGAAAAAATGAATTGATGCTCTTGGCTCAATGTCGGTATCGAAGTATTCTCACGAGAAACGACGCGATAGCTGTATTTTTCACCCGATTTGAGACCGGCAACAATAACAATATGCGTGGTCGTTCTGTTCGGATTTTCGATGGTTGAATGCGCATAACCAAAGTTTTGCTGTGTTATATTAATACTGTACGGACCTTCCGAAGCATTCCCAAACACCACCTGGCTTGTGGCGGGACGATTAGTATTCCATACAATGACCGCGGTGCCGTTCGCAATGTTAATATCACTGATATGTTCATTGGTTATGAGAAGGTTCTCACTGATAACGATTGGACCATTACCGCCTCCACCACCACCTTGTGAGAGAATAACATTTTCTTGGCTTCCGCCCATACCGTCTTCGCCTGAATCACCGCCGCTATTACCATCTCCGCTTCCACCCGAACCGGAGTCATCTCCCGTGTCGCCGCTACCATTGTCGCCGCTTAAATCGACAGTACTAAAACCGATAACGAGATCAAACGAGATTGAACGTCCTTGGTAGCTATTACCCGTAGACAAATCAAGCGTGGCGGTAAGGTCATAATGCGCCACGTCGCCCGGTGCGATAGTGCCAAGCACGATCTCTCCCGCGTTTAAAAATGTGGCAACCGTATCGTTGAACGGAGTACTCGTCGCCTCGTGTATCTCGAAAGAAAGTTTATCTCCAATACACACATCGGAACACGCGTCAGTTGAAGTGCCGCGCACGATCACTTGTCGGGTTGTGGTTCCGAGATTGGCGACATCAATATAGCGCGCGATGCTTTCTCCGGGAGCTAGATTAAGGTCGTTAAAGAATGGCTCATTCCCGAAACTAACATCAATACTCTGGGCATGGACGAGAGATACTCCAAGCGTCAACATGCCAATCACAAGAAGAGATGACGATATAAATAGTTTAAATGGTGTTTTTTTCATAAATAATATTTACCGTGGCGCTTGCGACGTTTCCACAAATTCTTCCGTCGTAGTTTGATTATCGCCATCATTATCGAAAGTATGTAACAGAATATCAGTGACTATCATGTCTGCCGGCTCCAGAGTGACCGGTATAGTACGAACATCAACATAATTATCAACTATTTCTTTTGCGGTATCTCTATCAGCGCGATTACCTTGCACTATCGTGTCAACTTCAGCGACAGAAAGCACCGCATCGCCTTCGCCCATTTCCTGTATTACCGCCACGTCAGTCTCACCATGAACTATTACCTTTATCTCCAACACAACTTCATCATCGGTTATCTTGTCATCCTGCTCTGTTTTAACGTCTTCCGTATTTATTACAGTCTCTGGTGTTGATTTTTCATTCATATTACCGCTTTCAGAAAGAACGCTGTCGGCGCTGACATCTGTCGTTATAGTATCTGCTTGGTCGAGAACGGGCTCTTCTGCCACTGTTTCAATTTCGTTTTCTTCGCTCTCTATTGACGTTGTTGACATTTCCAGTGTCTGGCTAATCTCGCCTGATACAAACTCACCATCGTTCCGGTTTATTTCAATGTTATGGTTATATGGCACCACCTCGTCCTCCGCTAATTCTTCATCTGCGTCTGCCACAGAGCCAACAGTTTCTAGCCGGTCAACGGTGTCGGAAAGCACGACTTTCCCCTCGTCTGCCGTATCCGCAATAATCATATCTATGACGCCATCCGGGTCATTCTCCCACATTTTCGTCGGGAATGGGTCATATATCTTTCCACTGGTTGTTTGGCTTGAGAGCATCGGATTTTCCGGAGCCGTCGCGACAACCCTTACCCAGATATATCCCACAAACCCACTCGGAACTGTCCAGTCGTATGCTCCGCTATTGGCAATGTTGTCTGCTATGACATGTATAGTATCAGCGTTGTCGATAACTTGGTTATGATTTTCATCTTTGATGTAATACAGATCAATTGAGAGATCCTCGTTACTCCCGTGAAGATTATCGGCGTTCCAGGTAATCGCATAAGACTGACCCCAATACCAAAACCTACTATCATCGGCTTCGTCCGGACTCAAAAGGTCGACAGTCGGCGGAGCCATTTCCTTAAAATCAGACGCGGTATCCGTGTCAACATTCGTTATTCGGCCAAGCGCGTACCCCTCACCAAGAACAAGGGGAATCCCTGGGTTCCAATAGCTTGTATCGGTGCCCCAGTTCATCGCGTCAACGACCGTGGCATCTGATCTCTCGAGCGTCAAAATATCACCGGCATTGCCAAGACCATTCCCTATCTTGCTATCGTCGATTACGATTTTCGCAAAATTGTCGGGAATATTCCAGTATTGCCATGTAGCGCTTGTCGCGGAAACAAGCGTGTGTCCGAAACCGGTAATGTATGATCCTTCGGGCAGTTCGTCACATGAAACGTTGTCGCACAGTCGCCATCCGGAGATATCAACGGTGGATGACGCGTTATTGCGGAGCTCGATCCACTCGTTCGCTTCCGTGCCATACTCCGTGTTTACATCGTAGTAAACCTTATTGATCATTACCGAACTTTCCGACACTCGCTCGTTGAGTGAAGCCGCGTCAGAAAAACCATTTTCACCATAATTCCCAACGTTTGTCTGCCACGCGCGAAAATCAACATCAAATGAACATGCCACGCCCTGTTCATACCCGATGGGAAGCGTTAACAATAATGAAATATCTCCGGGTGTGGTCGTCGCAGAAGTGGTCGCATTTTCAAGAGCACCGGAATATATCGTTTGGCCAGTTAGGCGGATCTCCGCGTCAATCCCAATACACTCCGCCGAAACAGTGGTCGAAGCGTTGTATTGGAACGGCAAAGTTCCAAAAGATGCGATGCCGATCGTTTTTTCCGCTGTGGTCGTTCCGGTGGATCGATCGAATACCCACGGAGACAATGTGGCAACCAGACCAAGATCAAGTGTTCCGGCTCCGATGACATTCCCCGCCGAGCTTTCAGTGGCTGTTTCATCGAAATCGGCAAAAGCGATATTCCCGAAAGTTCCCAAGTTGATTCCGATCGACAAGACTGCTATCAGTATCTTTGAAAAAATTTTTGCTGCGTGGTGTTTATTCATATTGGTTCATCCTAGCGCGTCAAGCTATTCAACCACACTAGATAATAAAACTTTAACCGCCAGAACAGTCATGTCAACTGCGCGAAACAAGCTTAAAAATACTTTTTTTTCGATGTCAAATAGCACCCTATAGGACAACTAGCAACGGCTTTATAAAGCCGTAATATATTGTCCTATACTAATTGTCCTTGATGAAAAATCGAGTTGCCAATTTGATTTTATGTGCTTTTCTTCGGAAGTATTTTAATGCTTCATTGTTTTTAATTAATTTTCAAAATCGCATCAAGTGCCAAGGCGTTTCGAATACTCTTTCCTCTTTTGTAAAAATGTTTTTTTCATGTTCGACAGTCGATATAATATCGAATTTTTACTTAAAAAGACCATTGCTCTCAAATGAAACAAATGGGTCATTGTCTGAAAAAATTCACGGCTTTTGGCGCGTGCTTGCGTACATTTTCAAGATTGATGGGCGTTTTGCTTCACGGTTCCGCGATAGCCCATCCCTCGTCACTTTCCATGCTTTCGAGTGTAAACAACGAAGCGATAAGGACAACTTTTTGCTTTAAGAAAAGGATTATTTACTAAAGAAAGCTGGTAAACCTTACGAATGCCGCCATCCTTGAGAAGTAGCGCGACAATTCGTCGTGATAGTTGAAAAAAAAGACGGTTGAAATAAGCATGATATTTATCATCACGAGTGGAGTAAGCGCTTCGGTAATTCCCGTGATACTTGCAATGATATAAGCGAGTGTCGTGCCATTCGCGAACAGAGCGGCTATCCCCTGCGGAGAGTCAAGGTCATAGAATAGCCGCCTGTGCGCCTCTTCCCGGTATGTCGAGTAGAGGAGATAGAGTATCAAATATGTCAACGCGAGATATACGAATGCGCCATTGGTACCACCACCGTCGCCTTTTGCCAGATCGCCAAGTCCGAGCGCGAGCATAAGATCAGCGAATGAGTTTGGTCTCGGATCGGGCTTCTCAAGCGAGCACACCTCGCTCGGGTCAAATTCCGTAACGGATATTTCGTCGTTCCCGCCATCTTCGATAGTAGCGCTATCTCCTTTCATAACTTGAATGCCACGGAAAGGTTTCTCGAGCAATGCGTAGGTACTGTTAATATTCTTGGTCAAAATAGTGTTCTGCGCAATAATTGAACGAGTTGGCGGCGTTGCGTTCTCCATAACGACAGAGGTAGCATTGCTCCATGGAGTCTCTCCAAAAAACGTCATAGGCGGGTTTCCAAGGATGGTAATAGTACTGGTAGTTACTTCTGAATCCGCAAACCACCCATAAAACGGATCAAGAGAGGCATTGCGTCCGATCGCGTGTACTTGTGCTGTGTTTGTATATCCTCCCGGCGTGGTGCTTGCAGTGAAAAATATCGAATAATCAACGGTTATCTCTTCATTCGGAACTATTTCACCAAGATCCCATACCTCCTCATTAATAACATCACCTTTTTCGTTTTTTAGTGTATCAACCACTACTGAGTGGTATGCGCTCCCACCTTTATTTTTTATCGTGATGGTGTAATCAACCGTACTGCTTGCCGTTATGGGACCAGTGGTGTTATTCGTTTTTACTACGAATAAGTGCGGATCAGGCGTAAGAATCACATCAGTCCAGCTTATAGCGGATGGTTTGTACACATCAAAGATTACCATCTCTCTATTATCCGCATTATTTTGGTCATTTTCCGCGCTTGTTGCGGTTACTGTGTTATCTATCGTCATGGTGCCGTTTGGAATATTACCGCTCGTAACCTGCGCATCAAGCTCAAGCTCAACTGTCCCGCCGGGCACTATAGTGCCTATATGCCACACGATAGTGTCGCCGCGCAATTCAGCGTTGGCGGGCTTGCGATATTTCAGATGACGCAGGTCGAGTGTGTCTATAACTGATACATCAGTTGCATCCGCGTCGCCTCGGTTAACCACGGTAAAACGGTATTTCATCCATGTTCCGGGATCAACGGGATATTTTTTGGTTTCCACCATACCGCCAATCCACAGGTCGGGCTTCCCAAAGGCGACATTGCCGGTCCAATTTCCAAATATGTTCACGATTGCCAAAACCCAATTCTTTCCGACAATATTCGCGTTTGCGACGTTGACAATATTCGCGGCCGCGTAGGCGTTTCCCGTATTGATCAAACTATTCGCGCCAGCGACCTTATTATCGCCAGTCAGAGCATAAACATTGACATTATTGGTGATATTCGCGAGATTGTTGTTTTTTACATCATTATTTACATTAGTAACGGCGTTTTTCTTGCTATTCGCACTGTTCTCGGAGAAATCTCCATTAAAGAGCATTATTCCACCCGGAGTTTCTTGCCATGCGAGTCCGTTTGGTGAACCGAAGATATTGCCGATCCAGTTCCCATGAATTCTAAAAATAACCAAAAATGAATCAGTGTTAAAAATATTTTGATTGACTATATTTTCAATATTCGCCGAAGCAACAGCGTTTCCAGTCCGTACATCTGACCCGTCGCCAGCGCCGGTGATCTCGTTTCCGCCAGTCAAAGCATTTGTCGTGACATTATTTGTCACGATGGCATCGTTGGCATTGCTGATATTCGCCGTGTCTTCATCTTGCTCCGCGGCGTTACTATTTCCAAAACCGAATAAACCGTTAAGAGCGCCGCTCGACGGGAACACGAAGTCTCCAAACCAATCATCAAAATTGTTGATCTCGAGAATAAGATAATTTGAGTCAACAATATTGGTATTGGCGATATTCACCACATTTGCCCCCACATAAGCGTTTCCGGTATCAATGGTCGCGTTATCGCTTGTTGCCATGTTTTGCCCCGTATTTGCCCGAACCACGACATCATTTATAATCTGCGCGGTGTTGATATTCTTGGAGGCGATTGTAGAGCTTTGCGCGCACACATCGGGATCGCACGGCTCATCTTCCGCTTCAAATGCGCCTTCCGAATTCTCGATAACTGGATCGGCGCTCGTGGAAGGAAAATAAATATTTCGGAGATCAAAGTCGTCCGTAACGTTGAAGAAATTATTCAAGAGAAGCAAAAGACCCGTTGAATTGAGTACGTTTGTGTTGATGACATTGATAATATTCGCTCCGGCGAACGCATTACCGGTAGTGACGGAACTTATGCCCGCGCCGGATGCTTCATTGCCCCCGGTCTGCGCACTCGACTCAACTGTATTTTCCAGAATCGCGTCGTTTTCGTTGCTTACAACGGTATTATTGTCCGGCGATTCGGGTGATGTTTCGGCACTCTCGTCGGAAAGTGAAGATACGGAGGCGGTATCTTCGGTTGGTATTGTATCCGAAGAAATATCCGGCGTCGTTTCCACCGCTTCCTCCGCGGGAATAAACGATGCATCGTCATCGACGACAGCGGAATCGGTGTCGGTAGTATTTGTATTAACCGTATTCGCAATTTCTGCCTCGCTCATCGCGTTGCCCGTCTCAATGATTGCCGATGTTTCCGACGCGGTCTTCGCGAGTGGCGCATCATTGCTTTGGTCAACGGTATCAACGACTGCCGTCTGATCGTTCGCATCGTCGGCAAGCACAATTGGCATCGGAAAACGTATCGAAAGAAGCGAAACAATAAGTATTCCGCCGATTATTCGCCACCTAAACGAATTCGCCCTCGTATTACGCGTTAAAGAATGAAAAAACATATGAGAGAAGATGATTAAAAGCTAAAACAATCGATTGGCCAAACGATAGTGAAGCTTGTTCTAAAGCGGCGGGTGTTTCCTCAACCTCGATTTCCGTTTGTCCAAGTCCGTGGTCCCCGGGAAAAGTATCTCTCTTTACGAAAGCGGTGTTTTCCGCTGTGGTCGTCGCTCCCGCCATCAGAGCCGTATCGTCAGCCACGATGGAGGCAACCACGGTATTGGTGCGTATCTCGCTCGTTTTCTCAATCCGGACATTCATAGGATCCTCCGCATACTCATCAATCGATTCAACAGTGGTTCCATTGACAATAGTTTCGATATGGACGCTCCCTTTCGCATTTCCCCCATTCCCGCTCGACGCTCTAACCGATACCGTGTTGATAATATCAACCGAATCCGCCGCAACACACAAAGGGAATCCTCCAAAAACAAGGGCGACGCCCGCCAATGACAAGAAACGTAACTTTTTTACCGATATATGCATATTGATAATGAATACCCTCGCATAAACCAGCAATTGGTATCTTCAGCCGCGAAGAACGCATCGACTGGCTTATCCGAAGGGAGGAGCAAGACTCGATTCCAACTCCTCACGCTTCGTTACTCGTTACCCAGTTTATTGGACACTCGGTGTTCAATAAAATCCACTGAATATAGACGGAATTACAAACCCCGTGTGATGCGAGTAATGTTGGTGTTTACAACATTCGCAATATCGGAAAGCGCATCCGCGTGTCCGGTCACAACCAAACCGCCAGTACCGCCAGCTCCGCCATTCCCGGCATTGCCAGCATTAGCGGCTCCGTTGTTTTGGAACCACCACCAGACATGGCTACCCGTCGCGTTTCCGCCGTTGCCACCCTGGTCGCCATTTCCGCCGTCAGCGGTGTTGTAACCAGTGTTTGCGTTGACAGCTACCGTGTTCTGGACATGCGCACTGTTGTTATTCGTCACCGTAATATCGCCTCCGTTGTTGCTATAAAACCATCCATGGCCAGTAGAAGCGAATACCGGTGAAGCTATTGCGAACAATGTCGCCGTCGCTACTCCCGCAATGATCTTGTTCATAGTATTTATCGAATTATTCTGGTAATAAAAAGCACCCGTGGGTACCGTATCGACCTCACTTGAACTTATTAAAGTCCAAACGCCAGCTCGTAACTTGGAAAGGTAGAATGTAAGCGACGAATAAAACGTCACGAGATGCCGTTTAAACTCTATTCACTTATGCAATTTTCAAAAAACAAAAAGACCATGTGGACGGCATGGCCGTCGATGGTCTTCGGGTTGCGTAATTAAACTATTATTTCTTGAGGAAACTGCATGGAAAACAATCGCCTTCAACTGGTTTCCCCGTCAGATCAAGGCGTTAATTTAAAAGTGTACGTTTTTAATGCTATACCATCATAAAACGTTGTTAATATTTTTTGTTGTTGATTAATATACATGATATAATGAAAGAAAAGTGTCAATACTAACTAAACGAAAAAATCCTGAAAGGGACGCTTAACCGGGAAAACCGACCTACGAATAAGGCCTTGGTTAAGTGTCCCTTCCAGGATTCTTACTACGATATCTTTAGAGGACATAAGGAATCCTCTGTTCGTTGTTGATATTATGCGCAGAGTACGATTTGTCAACACTTTATGGCACTACACCATAAATGACCACATACGCATAATAACCTCATTTTTGCCCTGAGTTTTCGCGATTATTCGTCGGATCCGCTCGGCCGCTCCAACAATTCCGCTTCCATTCCTATCGCATCACCGGTGATGTGCAGTATATCTTTGTCAACCTTACCAAGTTCTTTTGATGCCAAGTTGTAATGCCCAACAGTCGTACCGAGCGACTTCCCGACTTTTTTGAAATATTCGTCGTATGCTTTCAGATGCCGCATGAGCTTGTCCACATTCGTCCTGATCCCCTCAAGATTCTTTTCGAACTTGAACGCGTTGAGCGCGTGCGCCACGGCGTGCAGATACGCGACGAATGTTGTCGGCGACGCGATAATAACTTTTTTTTCTCGATACGCGTAATCGATCAGACTGCGCGTGTTAACCTTGACCGCGCCGATCTCGTTAACCAAAAGATCGTAATATATCCCCTCGGCGGGGATAAACATGAATGCGAATGGTAGTGTCCCCTCTTTTGGTCTGATGTATTTCGCCGTTTCATCTATTCGTTTTTTCAGATCGTTGCGAAACTCTTTTTCCAAAGCCGTTTTTCGATCTTCATCGCTTTCATTGACGATACGATTGTAATTATCAAGCGAGAATTTCGCGTCAATGGGGATAAGACCTTCTTTGGTTTTTATCACCGCGTCCACTTGGTCGCCGTTTTCAAAGAGATACTGCGTCTGATAGTCGTCGGGAGAAAGAATATTGCCGAGTGAGAGTTTAAGACTCGCTTCTCCAAGATTTCCCCGCTGCTTCTGATGTTTGAGCACTTTCTCGAGATTCTGAAGCCCTTCGGCAATCGAAAACACCTGCTTGCTCGCTTCGTTTGCTTCCGTGACGCCCTTTGTAACCTCGACTAATTGCTTCGTCACTTGTTCATTGATATTTCGTACTAGCTTTTGAGATTCGCTAAATTGTGTCTGCACTGCTTCGCGCATATCCTTGCGCGATTCACTAAGACGCGTGTCGATCACTTTTGAAAGTTCATTCATTTGGTTTTGCAAAAGAAGAAGATTGTTTCCATTCCCACTTTCGCGCCGACGGCCAAAATAGAACACCAAAAAAGCGGCGCATATCGCACCGATTACAATTCCTAAAATGACATATCCTAAAAATGTCCCATTCATAATGCTCATTATAACACGCTTTCTTCATTTCCCTTAATTCTAATAAGGCTCTTAAGTAGTAAATCAATACTAAAATCTAGAAATGCCTTATAGTTATCTTCCGCAAGGTCGGTCCTCGCGCTCATGCAAGGGTTTCCTTGGGTAAAAGGTCCGACCTTTTCAGCAGAATGGTGGCTTGCGAAACTCAACTGGGCATTGAGAAAAATATTTTTACTTCACTTTAAAGAATACAAGCTTCGATACGCCAAGAAGCATGATATGCTTAACATATTGAAGAGAAGATTATGAGACTTGCTACCCTAGAGTCTCTCCATTATACGACATCGCAAGTCGTATAATGGATAATGGGGAGGAAATATAAAAAAACCGCCCTACACCAATTGTGGTGCAGGGCGGTATAAACTAAACAGCCTCCGGATGCGGATCGGCGCGCCCGATCCGTGGGATCAGACTCTCAGCATACTGCCGAAAGTCTTTCAGGTACCCCACGATGGGAATATGCCGGACACCGGCATGTTCCCACTCCTCTTCCGCGATTTTCCGGAAGAAGCCGGGAAAGATCCCGTTTACCTTGCGGTAATACGCAAGGTCAAAGAGCGCCACTCCCGCCACGTACCGTTTGCGGAAGAGGTGCCGAAATATTCCAGCGTACAACAGGAGGTCAACGCACGGCGACCGTGATGCCACGATTGCCCTGCTCACCTCCGCAACGTTTTGTGGAACCGAAATCCCCGGCAGGCGTTCCTGCATGGGGAGCGTCACGTCGCGTCCGCATACGATGCGACACCCGGCCACTACCGCCGCCCCGTCTACCACCACGACAAATGTGGCACATTCATCGTGGTTGTCTGCTTCCGTCTCGGGCGTTTCGTACCCGAGACGATCGCAGTACACGGCCCGCCGAAGGGCCAGAAACTTCGCCCTCAAAGGATCGTCCGATCCCCTAAGGAGCACCTTTACAGATAACATAACCCCTCCTTTCTTTCAAGAAGCGTTTCCCTTCCCTCTCCTTATACAACCATGCGAATCATTTTTTGTCAAGTGCTTATATAAAAACTCAATAATATGGCTCTACAGAGCTTTAGCAACAGCATTACGATACTGACAATAATCACAGTCAAGTGCCGAAGCTGGCGCCATATCCGCGCGAAGACACGCGTGCGCGTTCATCAGTGTACGCTCTACCCAATCGTCATTTCCCGTATAAGGAATCAATTTTATATCAAATTCAAGCTTCGCGTCAAACGATTTTTTGTCCGTATTGCCGTTGCAATATACAAAATACCCCGTACTTGAAACATCATGCCCGTTGTTACGCAAAAGCCACTGGTAAACTTCCATTTGACGCTTATACCCGATCTGCCAATCGGCATCGATATTCACTTCCCCGTCTTTACTGGTCGCCTTATAATCAACCACGATAAGCTCTTTGTTGTCATTCACCCACACATCGTCAACCGCGCCGGTAACGATGAAATTGGTCGGTGCGTGGCGGTATTGCACACCAACAAAGTTCTCACGCCATTTATCGAGGTCTTTATGCGCAAACGGATGTGCGGCAACGCCATAATGCTTCATTAGAGGATGCGGTTTTTGTCGCGCCCGATAGAGATCGAATTCCTTTTTGAGCAGTTTATCGACGGCGGAGTTGAGAGAAAACGGGAAACCGGGCGGTCTTCCGACCCCGCGTCTTCGGTCGAGATAAAAACAAAGCGGGCACTCAAGGAAGAGATCTATTTTTGAACGACTGATCTTGAATGGGGCGACACTCGCCGGATCATAAAGGAATTTCGTTCTTTTCGGGTTGTAGTATTGTGACATAAAAGCACTGTCTTTGATTATGATTTTACTCTGATTATTACCGTACGCAGTATACCACAAAGAAAAACGACATGTGGCATATATCGACAGTCGTTGTATAATTAAACGTGCCGGCTAATCGGCCATTAACCATGAACACGATCCACGAAACGATAAAAGAAGAGATCAAGAAAGCAATGCTTGCGAAAGATACTATACGTTTGGGTGTCTTGCGCAGAATCCTCGCCGCGTTTATCAATGAACTGGTGGCAAAAAAGCGCACTCCGCAAGAGATTCTTGAGGATGACGCGGCAGAAACGGTCATCAAACGAATGGCAAAACAACACAAAGACTCGATCGAGCAATTTGAAGCGGGCGGAAGGAACGACCTCGTGGAGAGTGAACGCGCCGAGCTTGCGTGTTTGGAAGCATATCTCCCAAAGATGATGAGCAAAGAGGAAATAGCGACGGTGGCAAAACGAAAAAAAGAAGAGTTACGTGCGGATGATAAAGCAAAAATCGGCATACTGATCGGTGTCATCATGAAAGAATTAAGAGGAAGAGCTGATGGTAACGATGTAAAAGAGGTGGTGGAAAAACTTTTTGACTGAGTGACTAATTATTATCTGTCCCATTCCGCTCAAACAGATATTGACAGGATTTTTTAGAGTATTACTCTGAAAACAGACGGGGTTCTTGTTTTTCACTCTGTGGAGGTAGTCATGCGCACACTTTATCAAGTTTTACCAGAAGATTTTCAGTGGCTGAAGGAGCATGGCATGCACAATGATGACGGATTCTATGTGTGCAAATCGACTGGAGAAGCAATCGCGGTTACGATAATCATGGTGCTGACTATTCACCAAGGTGGAATGTACCCGCATGAATATGCTCATCCATGGTGCGAAACATGTCGGTCAAACACAAAAACTCCGCATGTACGAATTCTAATGTCCTTGAACTAGTCACGTCTGACAATCGCAAAAAGAAATTCCCGCCGGTCGCTACAGCATTGTAGTGGCCGTTTTTTATATCTCAAATTATATTTTCTACTCTACACTACATAAAGGGTTATTTGATCTTATCGCGCAAATTTCGATGGTACTGGATGGCAAATCGGTGTGCTTCGGCGTTTGCAAGCACAATATTTCGCTCATGAGTTGATCGCAGTTTTTGATCTCCAATAAGACGCTCTGGTTGATGTCGCTCGTTTTTTACCACACCAATGACCGGTATCCGTATTCCCGCGGCGCAAAGTACCCGTTCAGCCGCATTCTTTTGCGCCACTCCTCCGTCGATAACAATAAGTTTCGGGAGTTGCCATTCGGAATGTTCGAGTCGCCGTTCAAGAATCTCCGCAAGCGCCCGCGTATCGTTCACGCCGTCAACAGTTCGTATTCTGAACTTGCGATATTCGTTTTTTTTCTCCATTCCATCTTCTGCAACCGTCATTACTCCAACCGTATTTTTCCCTGATAGGTGCGCGACATCGTATGCTTCGATGCGAAATCCGCTTTGCTCCGGCCGAACATTGTCATTTTTTACTAGTGCGATATCGTGGATATGTTTAAAGGCAAAAACGGTCTTTTTAATGATCCCTGCTTGCTCGAACCGAAGTGCCTTCGCCGCCGTCTTCATGTCTCGTTCTAGTTTCTTGAGCAAATTTTTTTTCTCACCCTCAAAAAAGAGTCGGATATTACGGATTGTTTCTCCATATTCTCGCTTGGTAATTTCTCCGGTACACACCCCCGGACAAAGTCCGATCTGCCGATTAAAACACGGTCTTCCAACGCCGGGAACGCATGTATCACGAAACGGGAATATTTTTCGCACAATCTTGAGAGCGTCTCTCAATATCCTTCCTTTGGGAAAAGGTCCAAAAGAATGCCTGATTTCGTGGGCAGGCGCGTGGCGCTTGTCAAAGAGATTCTTTCCCCGCACAAGAAGCACCCGAGGAAAATCCTCTTTAGTAACAATCACATAATTAAAGCTTTTGTCATCTTTTTCTTTGGTGTTGTATTTCGGCTGGTGTTTTTTGATGAATCGAGCTTCGAGAATAAGCGCTTCGAGTACAGAATCGGTTTTGATGAAATCAACCATCTTTGCCATTTCGAGCATCAACTCAATATGCGGTCCGCGCGTTCTTGCGATGTCATGATCGAAATAACTCCGCACACGACTTCGCAAAGATGTTGCTTTGCCGATATAGAGCGGTTTTTTTGCCCCATTTCTAAAAAAATATACCCCTGGAGAATTCGGCAAGCGCACTTTTGCAAGGTCTTGACTTTTCATGCAACATATTATACTTTTTTTACTGGAAAATACCAATCCATGTCTGTGAAATAATGCCGGTTGGCAGAGTTACCGGCGCTCCCCCGAACGGGAAAGGAATAGAAAACTGCCAGAGGAGACGAAAATGAAAGAAGGAGAAATCGGAACGTTGTGGCGTTTCGGACTCAAGGGGCCGCTTCTTGTCCCCGGACATCGGAGTGGACGTGGATTTCTGCGCTCACTTTATTGCGGCGTTCGGTTAATACCCGAATGTCGCGAGGTGTTTTACGAGGAATGCGTCAATCCGTCAGATGAGACGGATTACGAGATGCTCCTCGACGCAGGCATCACCACGGCAAGTATCCCTCTAGTTACCTACACCAAAGGAGATGTTATCCTTGGAAAGATGGGCAACTGGGAGGATATCTATGGTGGCCACCTCTATGATCTGTCGTTTGGGTACGTCGGCGTATCCATCTACGACACGATCGTCGAGGACTACCAGCCGTGGTTTTTGGGCCTCTTTCGGAAGGTGATTGAGGCCTCTCCCATCATTTGCGAGTGGGTGGAGTGGGAGGACACATGGGTGTTTGGAGAGTAATCAGACTGGACGACTTCATAGGTCGTCCAGTATTTTGTATGGTATCGCTCGCACCTATTTTATAAAAATTTCTGGAAACCGACAGAAAATGTACAGTTACCCTTTATCACCCCAATCTTAGCAGAATGTCACCCCATATATGAAAGAAGCACCATTTGGAAGAGAGCATTTTCAAAAAATGGCAGGCGGCGTGGAAACTGCTGAAAAAC
>PFQT01000024.1:626-21732 GCA_002788135.1 Candidatus Yonathbacteria bacterium CG_4_8_14_3_um_filter_46_25 | reverse complement strand
GCTCCGCGCCGACTCTCTTTCTTGCCCAGTTTTGAATTTCGAAAATTTGCGGAGAGGGAGGGATTCGAACCCTCGACCCGCTTTCGCGAGTAACACCTTAGCAGGGTGCCCCGTTCGACCGCTCCGGCACCTCTCCAATCTTTCGTACCCGTGTACTTTAGCAGATTTTTCTTCGTTTGTCAGTGCGCCACAGTGAAAGCGATGATCTTTCGCGCACCACCATCTTGGAGCACTTTTTTTGCTTCTCGAAGTGTCGCGCCAGTTGTGGTAACATCGTCGATCAAAATAATGTTTCTGTCGCACACGGTACCGTTACTCGTGATCGCGAAACATCCTTGGATATTGCGTGCGCGTTTCTGCTTGTCCTTTAGTGATGATTGCGGAGCGGTGTCGCGAATTTTCAAAAGGACATTCGCGCCGAGCTCCCATTCGCCGCCAGTATTTATAAAGGACAAATCTCGTGCGATCGCTTCCGATTGGTTAAATCCGCGCTCTTTCATGCGTTTTTTTGAAAGTGGAATTGGAACGATGAGAGGGTGGCGAAAATTCTCGAACACCATTTTGTCGCTTGTCTCTTCAAGCAGACGGTCGTGAATCGCTTGGGCAAAGATACGCGCGAGCGATCGGTTGCCACGAAACTTGAGTGCCCAGATCGCTTGCTTCATGGTCTGGTTGCGGTAATCGAAAATCGAGAAAATGAACGAGTCGCGCGGAGGTTCCGCCCTTTGGATTTTTTGAATGCAGTTGTCACACAGGGCTTTTCCTTCGACGGCGCACGAAACACATTTTGTCGGGAACAGATGGTCAAGTACGGTGTCAAACAACGTTTTGAGCGTCGCGTATGTACTATGTGGATAATTCATTGTTTTTAAGCGGTATTTTTTAAGCACCGTGATATAATAATACCATCTGATACAAGTTGTATGGTTAATTTTTTGAGCAAACTGATTCACTCCGATCTCTTGAAAAGGAGTGACGATGTTGTTGGTGTTGATATAGGCTCGTCGGCGATCAAGATCGTTCAGATAAAAAAAGAAGCAGGGGAGCTTGTTCTTGGTAATTATGGAAGCTTGGCGTTGGGTCCATATGCGAATGTGGAAGTTGGGCAGGCGACTGGTCTTTCAAAAGGGAAGATCGTAGAGGCATTCGATGTCTTGCTTCGTGAAACCGGCATCAGTGTCAAAGAGGCAGCAATCGCCATTCCGATGAAGTCTGCCATGTTTGCGGTCGTTGAGATGCCGGCACTCAAGCAAAAACAGCTCGACGAGATCATCCCTATGGAAGCGCGAAAATATATCCCGGTCCCCATCGAAGAAGTAGCGCTTGATTATTGGGTCATACCAGCAAGGCTGTCGGATGGCGATGCGCAAAAGAGAAAAAAGGTCAATGTCTTGATCGCCGCCATACACAAAGAAACACTCAACCGACATCAAGAGATCAAGTCCGAGCTTGGATTTTTGGGCAACACATTCGAGATCGAGATATTCAGCACGATTCGCTCCGTTGTCGGTCCAGAGACGCAAGCGGTCGCGGTCATTGATATTGGCGCTTCCGCTACCAAGGTTGCGCTTATTGAATATGGAACAGTGCGGAACACATACCTTATCAACAAAGGATCGCAAGATGCAACATTGATACTTTCGAAATCACTCAGTTTGAGTATCGCCGAGGCCGAAGAGTGGAAACGGCACCCGGAGAGGGTGAATCGCAATAACGCGAGCAACGTTTCTCGTATCGTCGAGCTTGCGTTCGCCGGTATTTTTTCCGACGTAGAGAGGGTTTTGTCTGATTATCAAAAGAAGTATAATACGATTATAGGTAAAGTTATTTTATCCGGCGGTGGTGCTCTGTCGGAAAAGGTTCGGACATTGGCGACAACGACATTAAAAAAAGAGATCGTGGTGGGTGACCCTTTTTCAAGGGTACAAACCCCTAATACTCTTCAGGCGACACTGCGAGAAATCGGTCCAGAATTTGCCGTTGCGGTCGGCGTCGCGCTTTCGGTTCTCGAAGCATAGTTAGAGGTTCAAATATCATGGACAGAGACACAAGAATATCATTTATACCGAAAAAACCGCTTATCGCAAAAAAAAGCACGGATGGTCGGCGGCCGGTGAGTCTATTCGTTTCATTGTCCTCCATTCTGTGGATCATCGTGTTTTCTGTTTATGCAGGGCTTTATTTTTATCGTATCTCGCTGGATAAGACCGTTGAAGCGAAAACGGTTCAGCTTGAAGAAGAGAAACGCGCCCTTGAATCAACCGCCGTCATTGCGCGGGCGCACCGTATCGAGCAAGATATCGGCAACATGAAATTTGTTCTTGAAAAGCACGTTCTCTTTACGCCGGTACTTGAATTTCTTCAAAAAATCACGCTCGAAAGCGTCCAGTTCACTAGCATTGCTTTTTCCGGTATGGGTAGCGGTACTGCCTCGAACGGATCTAGCGCGGCACAAGATGTAAAGGTGGCGCTCAAGGGAACGGCACTCGATTTCTCGTCGCTTGCGTATCAGCTGGACGTGCTCAAGAAACAGCATGATGTCATGAAAAGTTTTTCTCTTAAAAACTTCAGTCTTGACGATTTTGGCAATGTGAATTTCGAACTGGAGATACTGCTCCGTCCTTCGTATTTGTTGTATACGAATAAATTTAACAATACAAAACAGGCCGGAGATGGGCAATCATTGTCCGCTTCGACAACAGAGACCGTCAAACCATCGGATAATGTTGAGTAATATACTATTATTATGTACAACAATTTTGTTTCAATAGTTCTCGTCATCGCATCCGTTTTGGTGAGTATTGTGTATGCAATTCCGGAATATCGAAGTATGGGCGAATCGCGCGAGCGTGCGCACGTTCTCGATGACGCGCTTAATACTGCCGCAAAGATCAGCGACGCGACGGATGACTTATCCAAAAAAATGGCGGAAATATCACCGGACGACTTGACGAAAATATCCGAGATCATACCACAAGAAGCCGACGCGTTGAGGATTGTCAACGATATCAGTCGTATTGCTGCGAAATATGGTCTTATTATGGACAGCCCGAATGCCGATAAATTGAACGAATGGACCGCGGATGATTTGCGGGGCGGTGTGTCGAACCAAGCGAACACAAACACTGGCCTCCTCAACGGTGGAGCGATCAACGCGATAAGCTTGGAATTTTCTGTCGATAGCACCTATAATACATTTATTTCGTTCATTGACGATCTTGAAAAAAGCTTGAGAATTCTCGATGTTGTGAGTGTTGATTTCTCGGTAGAAAGTTCTGCCGATCAAGCATCCGAAAAGCAATATACCCACAAGGTCAAAGTTATCACGTATGCGCTGAATAATAACCCGACACCGTAATATCTATGATGGTATCTAAAACAACAGTGAATATATTGACCATTCTTGTTATCTTTACGTTTTTTGGTATCGGGTATATCACTTTTTTGCAATATCAGCCTAACTCGTCCGTTCCCGCATCAGTAGCGGAGAGCAGAGATGAACTGGATACCCTCAAGGTGGAAACACGGAAGATGATTGCCGATCTTCGACAACTGGAAAATATCAATCTTGATGTTGGCGTTTTCAAAGGCGAAGCATATCTCCATTTGGAAGATTTTGCGACAGCGATAGACGAGGAACCCGTCGGGAGGGATAATCCGTTTGATCCGATTAAAGTCAAATTGATCGATGGGAGTACGAGGACCATACAAACCGGCTCGCATGCTGACGACGGGCAAGATAATCGTTTGTTGCTGTTCTAACGGTTTTATTTGGTGGGACGGCTTCACTTTATTGCAATTTTGAAATAGTACATGAATTTTCTCGAAGCACTTGCGCAAGATGGGATTATCGACAAAGGGGATATTTCGACGATATTTGAAGAAATTCAAAAGCTAGACACCTCTCTTGAAGAATCTCTAAAAAAAAGGGGAGTCAATCCCGGAGAATTACTTGAAGCAAAAAGCAGGTTTTTAAAGATGCCGATAAAAAAAGCTGGTGCGGAACAGATACCTTTTAAGATTCTTGAATATATTCCCGAAGAGTCCGCCACCTATTATGAATTGATCCCACTCGCGGTGACTGATGGCATTCTTGAGATAGGTGCCGTTAATCCGGACAATACGGGAGTGCGGGATGCCATACGTTTCGTTTCGTCGAAAGTAAATATGCCGGTAAAGGTGTTTTTGATATCGCGAGACGACTTTGATGCTGTTATCAAATCCTACAAAGGATTGACCGGTGAAGTCACCAGAGCACTGTCGGAACTTGAAACGGAAATAAAGGATACGGACTCAGTGGAGCTCATCAAAAGTAAAGATGACGAGAAAGAGAAAAAAGAAGACTCAAGGATCATTGAGGAAGCGCCGGTCACCAAGATTGTCGCGGTCATCATTCGGCACGCGACTGAGGGTAACGCGTCGGATGTTCATATCGAGCACATGGGTGAAAAAATACGTGTTCGTTTCCGTGTTGACGGCGTGCTTTATACCAGTCTTATACTTCCCGTTTCAGTGCACAGCGCCATTGTCGCGCGAGTAAAAATACTCTCGAATTTAAAGTTGGATGAAAAGCGCAAGCCGCAAGACGGGCGTTTCTCGGCGCGTATTGATGGCAGAAAGATCGATTTCCGTGTTTCTACATTTCCGGCATATTATGGCGAGAAGGTGGTGATGAGAATCCTTGATCCGGAAAAGGGAGTAAAAAAACTCGACGAGATCGGGTTTGCTCCCGCGGAGATTGGGTTCGTGCGCGACGCGATCGCGCGTCCATACGGGATGATCCTTATTACGGGTCCGACCGGATCGGGAAAGTCGACCACCCTCTATTCTATGTTAAACGAACTCAGCCGTGAAAAGATGAATGTGGTTAGTCTTGAAGATCCGGTGGAATATAATATCGATGGTGTAAGCCAGTCGCAGATGTATCCGAGCATCGGTTATACGTTCGCGAACGGTTTACGGTCAATCCTTCGTCAAGATCCGGACGTTATTATGGTTGGCGAGATACGGGATAAAGAGACGGCGCAACTCGCTATTCAAGCGGCGCTCACGGGACACCTGGTGTTTTCGACGCTTCACACCAACAACTCACTCGGTGTCATCCCTCGATTGATCGACATGGGAGTCGATCCGTATTTAATCGCGCCGACGCTCATTCTCGCGATTGCTCAGCGCTTGGTGCGGCAAATGTGCCCGGAGTCAAAGAGTCCAATGCCTATGAATGAAAGCATAAAAATAATGATTGACCATGAATTTGAAGATCTGCCGGAAAAATTCAAAAAAGAGGTGCCTTTCGGAGATAATTTTTACGAGGCTGTACCATCGGCTCAATGCCCGGGAGGCACCAAGGGTCGGATGGCTGTTTTCGAAGTTCTTCGAGTCGACAAAGATATAGAAAAAGTGATATTGACGAATCCGACCGAGCCGGCGATATGGAAAGTGGCGCGCGAAAAAGGGATGCTCACCATGAAAGAAGACGCCATTGTCAAAGCATTCAAAGGGCTTATCCCGTTCGAGGAGGTCAACACGCTTTAAATGTATTATTTTTTGACGATAAGGTATAATATCAATATAGGTGAATACAAAGATGTGTTGATGATATTTTTATCAAAGAAAGATATATGACGAATGTTGCTAAAAAGAAGATCATTATCGTTGACGATGACCGCTTTTTGCTTGATATGTACGCGGTAAAATTCAACGAAAGTGGTTTTGAGATCGAGCCAATGGCAGAGGGCGCGGGCGTACTCTCCAAATTAAAAGACGGCTATGTCCCGGATGCGATTCTTATGGATGTAGTGATGCCGTCGATGGACGGGTTCGAGCTTTTGGAAAAAATAAAAAAAGAAAATCTTGCCCCGAACGCGAAGATGATCATATTATCGAATCTTGGGCAGGCATCGGATATTGCAAAAGGGAAAGAGCTTGGCGCGGATGGTTACATCGTTAAAGCGAACGCCACGCCCTCGGAGGTGGTTAAGCAAGTGCAAGAGATCATCGGTATATGACAGAATCAAAAGGAAAAAAACTTCGAGATCTGATAACTATCGCCGTTAATGAGGGTGCTTCCGATTTGCATTTGTCGGCGGGGCACTATCCGACGATACGGGTGGCAAGCGGCCTTATTCCGCTTATGAAAGACGGGGTACTTGCGCCGAAGGACACGGAAGAAATGATAATCGCGCTTCTTGGAGAAGAGAACGCCAATGTTTTTTTTCAAGATAAAGAAGTTGATTTTTCGTACAGTATTCCCGATGTGGTGCGTTTTAGAGGAAACGCGTTCTTTCAGATGGCGGGTATCGGTATAGCGTTGCGGGTCATACCGTCAGAGATTAAAACGATAAGCGAGCTTAATCTTCCCCATGTGCTTGAGGTCTTTGCGCGAAAAAAGCAAGGATTTTTTCTCGCTGTTGGGCCGGTCGGGCAGGGGAAATCGACAACGCTTGCGTCTATGGTGGGACTCATCAATAAAGAGCGTGCCGAGCACATTGTCACCATTGAAGATCCGATCGAATACCTATTCAAGCCTGATCGGTCGCTTATCGACCAGAGGGAGGTGAGGATCAATACGAGAGATTTTCATGTCGCTTTGGAATCGGCATTCAGACAGGATGTTAATGTCATTATGATCGGTGAGATGCGCAGTATCGAAACGATTTCCGCCGCTGTTACCGCCGCCGAAACGGGGCACCTCGTTCTCTCGACGCTCCACACCAACAATGCCTCACAGACCGTCGATCGCATCATCGACTCATTTCCGGCGACCCAACAGCCGCAGATACGTATGCAGTTGGCGGGAAGCTTGCTCGGAATCTTCTCACAGCGCCTTGTTCCGCGCGCGTCTGGTGGCTTGATACCCGCTTATGAACTCTTGATCGCGACCAATGCCGTCTCAAGTTTGATCCGCGAAGGCCGCACGCACGAGCTTGATGTGCTTATTGAGACCGGAACCAAAGACGGAATGATCGATATGAATCGCTCTCTTTCCGAACTAGTAAAGAGAGGCGAGATCACTCCCGATAGCGCGTATCAGCATTCGTTCAATCCCAAAGGTCTTGAGCGAATGCTGTAGTCTTCTATGATCTTTACCTATAAAGCGGTTACTAAAAATGGAGAAGAGCGAACCGGGATGATCGAGGCGCTTAATCAAGATGTGGCGATAAGCTCTCTTCAGCGGCGTGATCTCATCGTCGTATCGGTGGTTTCGGAGGAATCGGTGCCATTCTTCGAAAAAGATATTGCGGTCTTCTCTCGGGTTTCCATGAAAGATGTAGTCATTCTTTCTCGGCAAATCGCGACATTGTTTGAGGCGCAGGTCCCTGCCCTTAAGGCATTTCGTCTTCTGGCGATGGAAATGGAAAGTCCATTGCTACGCAAAAAATTGGATGAGATCGCTGACGATATTCAGGGCGGTATGTCCATATCGAGCGCGATGAAAAAACACCCGACCATGTTTTCCGATTTCTATGTGAACATGGTGCTGGCGGGAGGAGAATCGGGCAAACTTTCGGAAACATTCGCCTACTTGGCGGATTATCTCGATCGCGCGTACGAGCTCTCATCGCGTATTAGGAACGCCATGATCTATCCGGCATTTGTTATTGGAGTGTTCGTCATCGTTATGATCGGGTTGTTCACGTTTATCATTCCCAAGATAACCGATATTTTGGTTTCGAGCGGAGGCGAGATACCGTTTTACACCCAGATCGTTATTTCTATTAGTAGTTTTCTTGTTCATGACGGGGTGTTTTTGCTTGCCGGCATCGGCATCCTTGGCGTGGGAATATGGCGTTTCAAGCGGACGAACGCCCTCATCTTTTCCAAGATGGTCTTTGCGGTGCCGGTACTCGGAGAACTGTATCGTAAACTCTATCTTGCGCGTATTTCGGACAATATGCACACGATGCTTATCAGCGGTATCCCCATGGTCCGCGCGATAGAGATCACGAGCGATGTGGTGGGTAATGAGTCATACAAACAGATGCTCGTTGAGGCGATGGAAGCGGTCAAAGCGGGCGATCCGCTTTCGAAATCGCTTTCCAGACACAAAGAGATACCGACGATGATGATTCAGATGATGCGGGTCGGCGAGGAAACGGGTGAACTTGGTCCTATTTTGGAAAAGATCGCCGCGTTCTACAAACGCGAGGTTGACACGATGGTCGATATACTTATCAGCCTTATCGAGCCGGCGATGATCGTGCTTTTGGGTCTTGGTGTGGGGACGGTGCTTGCGGCGGTTTTGTTGCCTATTTACAATATCGCGGGGAACATTTAAGAGGATTTTCTCTTTATTTTACTGCTTGGGTAGCGTTAATTATCAATAATCATAAATGATAATGATGGATGGGAAACAAGATTTTACCCCGTTTCGCGAACACGGGCGGAGAACCATAGTCGCTATGTTTATTAGTTTAATTGAGTGTGTGGCGCTTGTTTTGTTCGGATTTGTGGTCGGGACGGTACTTGTGGCGGTTTTGTTGCCTATGTACAACAGCGTGGTGGGCATCTAGACAAGATTGGCAATTCAGTGTCCCGTCGCCAATGATGCCGTTATCCACAATTATTTTGTATACATGAACATTTTGTGTATTATAATACGGGAAGCAAAGTATGAATTGAACGCTTTTGCGTGGAAGCAGGTCGATGTTTCTCTGTTTGGCGTTTTGTCGTCGAACCGGGAATGCCTCGGATAACAGAGGCGATTTTGTTATAAATTATTAGTAATTAGTCATATAAACATGAAAGTAAGTAATAAACGAGGTTTTACCCTCATTGAACTTTTGGTCGTTATCGCGATCATCGGTATTCTCGCATCTGTTGTTCTTGCATCTCTTAATACGGCACGAGATAAAGGATCAGTTGCCGCCGCAAAAGCTGAAATGTCAGGAGTTCGCGCTCAAGCGGAACTTTTCTTTGACAGTAATAGCAATAGCTATGATGGAGGCGCCGCGGCGTCAGATGTCTGTGACCCTCTGGGTCTGGCGGGGGGTGTTAGCGGAGTTAACGCGCTTGTTTTAGCCGCCGCGAAAGCTGGGCTCAGTACCGCTGTTGTGGCAGTTAACCAAGCAGGTCCCACAACGGCCGCAAGCGCTTCTTGTAACTCAAGTGCTGGCGCATACGCAGCTGAAGTTGCTCTCAAGGTTGGTGGATTCTTTTGCGTAGATTCAACAGGTAAGGGGCAAGTCAATGCCGCGGCTGGTCTTGGTGCTGCAGCTGATTATAGCTGTTAAGTGGTAAAAAATATTCTCACTTACACGAAAAAACACCGCTCCGGCGGTGTTTTTTTTGTGAACTCATCCCTCACTTCTGCTACTTGAGTATTCGCATACCTCAAGTTTCACTTGGGAGTCGGACTCCCAAGTGATAAAATAGAAAGTATGGCAATTCGAAAAACACAGCTGGTTACCGGCGAGTATTACCACATATACAATCGTGGAGTAGATAAGCGTGCCATTTTTGAAGATGATGATGACGTGCGGAGGTTTTTCCAAAGCATGCAGGCGTTCAACGTCGAAGAGCCAATCGGTAGTCTTTATGAAAAATCATTCAAAAAACCTTCACTTGGGAGTCCGACTCCCAAGTTAGAGTTATTGGTGAAAATTGTTGCCTATTGCCTTAATTTAAATCACTATCATTTCTTATTGAAACAAGAAAAAGATAAAGGGATAACCGAGTTTATGAGACGACTTAATGGCGGGTACACAAATTATTTCAATAATAGGAATAGTCGAAATGGCGTGTTGTTTCAGGGAAAATTCAAATCGATCCATGTTAATTCGAATGAATATCTTCTTTATTTGAGCGCGTATATCAACAAGAATTATATTGTTCATCAAATTAGTGATGGAACCACTGATGTGGTGGGGAGCCGATCAAGTTGGAAAGAATATGCGGCGCTCCCATCTGCGTGGGCTGGTATTTGCGAGAAAAATATGATTCTTGAACAGTTTAAAAATATTACCGCCTACGAAAAATTTGTTGATGATGTGGTAGATAATATCTCAACGCGGCGACAAGAAGAAAAAGACATTAACCATTTGGTTATTGAATAGAATATCCCCCTACTTGGGAGTCGGACTCCCAAGTAGGGGGATGAAATGGTGTGGTGCAAAATTAGTGGCACAGTGTACGGTGTGCTAGAATTAATAGTATGCACAGCGGACTTCCCCGCGGCTTGCCATGGAAAATTGATTTAACAAAAAAATGAATGTCATTTTTGTCGGTTTTGTGGTTATACTCGGCGCGATCATCGGAAGTTTTCTCAATGTGGTAATCGCGCGTTATAACACCGGAATGTCGTTTCTCTCCGGCCGTTCAATGTGTTTTTCGTGTGGAAAGACACTTGTATGGTATGAGCTTATTCCCGTCGTGAGCTTTCTCGCGCAGCGCGGTCGGTGCCGATCATGCACAAGCGCGATATCGCGGCAGTATCTTCTCGTGGAGTTGTTCACTGCCGCCGTTTTCGTTGCAGTGTTCCTCAAAGATTTATCGGTTGCTGTTATTGCGTATCATCTTATGGTATTTTCCGCACTCGTGGTGATCGGCGTGTATGACTTCAAGCACAAAATCATTCCCGACGGCGCTGTGTATTTTTTTATCACGCTTTCATTCGTCGGCCTCCTCTTTGTTCATAGCGGATATGTCGCGTTGCCGATGATTGACGCGCCGCTTCTCCGTGACTTTGTCGGCGGACCGCTTATCGCTCTGCCATTTGCGGGGCTTTGGTATTTTTCCAAAGGCGCATGGATTGGTTTCGGCGACGCGAAACTCGCGCTTGGCATGGGGTGGTTTCTTGGGCTTGAACAGGCATTTTTTGCCGTTACGATCGCATCTTGGATCGGTGCCGCGGTCGGCATTGTACTTATCGCGCTCGGGAAGATACCTGGTGTCTCCGCGCGCTTCCGACACTTCACCGCGAAGAGCGAAATCGCGTTCGGTCCGTTCCTTATTATCGGAACTCTGGCCGTGTTCTTTTTTGATATAAACCCGCTCATCCTTGTTATTCGATGAATAAAATCATTCTTTGCGATATAATATCGTATATGTATACGCGCATCGGTAAAAATTTCAAGAGAGGGTTTACGCTCATCGAATTACTTGTCGTGTTTTCTATTTGGGCGGTCATTACCGGTATTGCCGTTACGGAGTATGTCAACTTCCGGCACTATGCCGATTTCGATAACGCGGTGCAGAATGTCGCTCTTTCCATGAGGGAGATGCAAATATATGGCCTTGGTTCGAAAGAGACAGGCACCGGCTCTGGAAATTTTTCGGAGGCGTACGGTATGCATTTTCAGATTGATTTTACGGGCGGCGGGAACGGTTCAGACGATGTTGATGATCTGGCGGGGGAGGAGATCATTACCTTTATTGACAAGAATGATCTTAATCCTCCGTATGGGGTTTTTACAGTCGGCGTAGACACTTTGATCGAAAAAACGATCCACCCGGAAGCATTCTATCTCAATAGTCTGTGCTTAACGTCCGGAGGAATCACAACCTGCAACGGAAATGAACCGCACCGGCTCGATATTACCTTCAAAAGACCGCGCGCTGATGCACGCGTTTCCTATGACGGTAATCTCGCGGGCGGTGACGGACTTTCGTATGATGAAGCGACGATTGAATTCGGGTCGGTCGCCGGAGATTCAAAGACTATTCATGTTTATTCAACTGGACAAATATCGGTGGATTAGAGAGTCAACAGAGAAAAGCATTGTGTTGTATAATACGATTATGAAAAAACGATATCCGCGAAATACGAGCGAAGGATTCACGCTCATTGAACTCATTGTCGCGCTCGGACTTTTTATCGTCGTTATCTTTATCGGTGTCGGATCGCTTTTATCAGTGGTTGATATAAACCGAAAAGCACAGGCGATGCGTACCGCAATGGACAATTTGAATCTTGCGATGGAGGAGATGTCGCGTGAGATACGCATGGGGACCAAATATTACTGCGATCCTGATTTGACCTTCCCGATTGTTTTTAGCAATAATGTCGTCGGATGCGATATCGCTACCGGTGAACACGGCACGTTTGCTTTTCTTGATCAAAACGGACTAACAATCGTATATCGTCGGAATGGCGCCAGAATCGAAAAATCGCGCGATGGAGGCGCCACGTTCGTTGCCGTTACCGCTCCCGGTATCACTATTGAGTACCTGAAATTTGACGTAACGAGGGTTGTAAATTGGGCTGATTTTACCGGAGAACAACCAAGTATGCTTATCGCGATCGGCGGTACCGCTGGAGTAAAAGACGCACTGCTCTCAAAATTCACACTGCAGACGTGGGTTGTTCAGCGAAGCAGAAAAATATAGATGATGAGCGGGGAATGTATGAAAAAACAAAAGATCAAAATAAACGTACGCGCGGTGAAGAACAGCGGGCTTACGCTCGTGGAAACACTGATCGCAATCTCGATACTCATTGTCGCCGTGGTGATGTCTATTTCTCTGTATGTGGACAACATCGCGAACGCGCGTTTTGCCCATGATCAGATTATTGCCACCTATTTGGCCGAAGAAGGGATTGAGCTTGTGCGGCAGGTGGTGTATACGAATTTTAACAATGGTAACAATGGTGGTGTAAATTGGGTTAACGATCTTGCCAATTGCTGGCCAAACGGATGTCGGGTCGGCAATGACCACTGGAATTCCATCGGTTTTGCATCATGTGGCGGCGGGAATTGTCCAAAACTCAAAATACATACCGCTGCGGGTTTTTTGCGCGGGGTATACGGCCATCCATCCGATAGTACCGGTTGGGAAGATACTCCATTCACCCGGAAGATTGAAGTCAGTAGCCCCCCTGGTGATGTTGAACGAACGGTAACATCAACGGTCACGTGGAATTACCACGGAGCGACAAAGAACGTGACTCTCAAGACATATATATATAATTACTTGAATTAATTTCACGACACGAGCACCTGAATATCTTTATGTCTGGATTTAAGATACAACATAGCATGCAAAAAAAACGTGGAGTAGCGCTCTTCATCGCGCTCGTGATCTCGGCAATCGTTCTGACTGTCGGCATCGGGATACTCACGACCGTGTTTAAGGAGATACGGTTTTCCGCGTTTGGGAAAGAATCGGCTGAAGCGTTCTATGCCGCCGATACCGGTCTTGAATGCGCGTTATATTGGGATTTTCATGAGGCTGAAGAGGACCGACCATTTTTCGCCACTTCAAGCGATTCATCGCTACCTACATCAGCGTTTGCATGGTGCATCGATGATGCCGTTGATGGTCCTGATGGGGAGAAGTTAGCGGATATGAATTGGAATGTCGTTAAAGATTCGAATTCGGCGACAACCACGTTTATGTTGCGATACCCCCCGAATGTTGCCAATCAAGACGCGCCATGTATCGATGTCACGGTGATAAAATACATGGATGTCGCCGTACAAAAAACAAAAATAGAGTCAGTCGGCCGTAATTCGTGTAATACCAATGATCCACGCAGGGTCGAGCGGGCGGTGAGGGTCGCTTACTAGCGTACAATACGTTGCTCTATTTGGCTTTTGAAACGACAAACCGGACTTGCTTGTCAACGGGTGGACGGCTACTATAATGGCATAGAACAATATATTTCCCATGCCATGCAAAAACAGCGCAAAAATAAAGTTGTTGTTTCGGAAGACATATCTTTGCGTATGAGCCGTTTGCGCGAAACGCTTGATAAGCATCGCTATTTGTATCATGTCTTGGACGCGCCGGAAATTGCCGACGAGGTTTATGATTCTCTGATGAAAGAGCTTATCGTACTCGAAAAACAATATCCGTCCCTTGCTTCTCCGACGAGTCCGTCTCAAAGGGTCGGCGGAGAGCTGCTTGCCGCATTCACGAAAGTTCGCCATGAGGTCAGACAGTGGTCGTTTGATGACGTGTTTGATCTTGACGGTTTGCGAAAATGGGAAGAGAAAATAAAACGTTTGGTAGCGCGCGATCCGGCGCTTATCGCTCTGCCACTTGAGTATTGCGCTGAAATCAAAGTCGACGGACTCAAGATCATTCTTACCTATAAGCGTGGTGTCTTTGTGCGTGGCGCGACACGGGGAGACGGAAGGATCGGTGAAGATGTTACCGCGAATCTAAAAACAATCGGCAGTATTCCGCTCGAGCTTAAAGAGCCGATCGACCTAGTCGCCGTCGGCGAGGCGTGGATCGGGAAAAGCGAGTTTGAAGAGATCAATAAAGAACGAAAGAAAAATGGGGAGCCGATCTTTGCGAACACGAGAAATGCGGCGGCGGGATCGATACGCCAGCTTGATCCGAAGATTGCGGCATCGCGGCGGCTTAACTCGTTCATTTATGATATTGATACGATTAGCGGAATCGCCGGTGCCGCGCCGGATACCCAGATAAAAGAGCTTGAATTATTGCGCGGATTTGGATTCAAAGTGAACACGACTTTTGCTTTGTGTAAGAATATTGATGAAGTTGAAACGTATTACCGCAATTGGATCAACCGGGCGCGGAAAGAGGGATATGGTATCGATGGCATCGTGATAAAAGTGAACTCGGTACAACTGCAAAAAGCACTCGGGTATACCGGCAAATCTCCGCGGTTCGGTATCGCGTACAAATTTCCCGCCGAACAAGTGACGACAAAAATTCTTGGTATCAAAGTGCAGGTCGGCAGGACAGGCGTGCTGACACCGGTAGCTCATCTTGACCCTGTCCGGGTGGCGGGGTCGGTGGTGAGCCGCGCGACACTTCATAACGAAGATGAGATACGGCGGCTTGATATCAGAATCGGAGACACGGTGGTGGTGCAAAAGGCGGGTGACGTCATTCCGGAGATCGTTGGATCAGTCAAGACACTCCGTTCAGGAAAAGAGAGGAAATTTTTGATGCCGCGTACGTGTCCTGCGTGCGGGAGCGGCGTTGAGAAACGGACGACCGGCGCGGGCGATGAAAAAAGCGCCGCACACTATTGCGCGAACAGATCGTGCTATGCCAAGGAAAAAGAGAAAATTATCCACTTTGTTAGGAGAAAAGGGTTCAATATTGAAGGTTTGGGCGAAAAGATCATCGGTCAGTTGATGGATGAGGGACTTGTTTCCGACTACGCTGATATTTTCGAACTCACCGAGGGTGATCTTGTGCCACTTGAGCGTTTCGCGGAGAAGTCGGCGCGTAACCTTATCAATGCTATTGAGAAAAGCAAGAACGTGCCTCTTGAGCGATTTCTTTTCGCGCTGGGGATATTCCATGTCGGGGAAGAAACGGCATATTTGCTCGCTTCGACGTTCAAGACGATCACAGCCGTTCGAAACGCGGCCGAAGAAATGTTGACCGAGATCGACGGTATTGGCGAGGTCGTGGCACACTCGGTATACGCATGGTTTCACGATGCCGACAACATCACTCTGCTCGAACGGCTGTTTCTCTCTGTGAGCGTTGGTCGTTTCGCCGATGACGAGAAGAAAAAGGACACGCCGTTTTCAGGTAAAACCATTGTCCTCACCGGCACGCTTGGCGTTATGTCGCGAGATGATGCCAAGAAGCTACTCACGTCGCTTGGCGCAAAGGTTGTCGGAAGTGTCTCAAAAGAGACGGATATGGTGATTACCGGTGAAAACGCCGGATTAAAACTTGCTCGCGCTCGAGAGCTCGGCGTGCGGGTTGTCGGCGAACACGAGTTCCTAAAAATGGTAAAATAGGGTATTATTATTTTCATGATCACTGATGATGACATTGAAAATCTCGCGAATCTGGCCCGAATTAGCGTTACCGATGAAGAAAAGCACGCCTTGGCGAAAGACCTTGAGGCTATTCTCGCGTATGTTTCCGACATCAAAGATGCCGCTTCGGCGGTCGGTGTGGATGAGAAAAAGATCGGCATTCTCAAAAATGTTATGCGCGAAGACGGGCCGTCACACGAGAAGGGGATATATACGGAAGCGATTTTAAGGGAAGTTCCGCAGAAAGAAGGCGGATACGTGAAGGTGAAAAAGATACTCTCGTGATTTTGGCGCTAATGGTATATGAAGATCGACACAGACAATTTAACGGTCGCGAGCGCCATGCGTCATCTCAGAGCGGGCGACTTCAGCGCGCGAGAACTTACGGAGGCGTATCTCAAAAACATTGAAGAACGCGATCGAGATATTCACGCGTATCTTGAAATATTCGATGACGCGATTGAATTCGCGCGCGCTGCTGACGTTAAGATAAAGAAAGGGGAAGCCGGAGTCCTTGCTGGTATTCCCATGGCGGTCAAAGACAATATGCTTGTCGAAGGAAAGTACGCGACTGCCGCGTCAAAGATACTTAAGAATTATCGGTCGACCTATGACGCGACCGCGGTTAAAAAAATAAAAGATGCGGGAGCCGTTATGCTTGGAAGGACGAACATGGATGAATTCGCGATGGGAAGTTCGACGGAGTCGTCCGCATACGGCATCACGCGCAACCCGCGAGACGAATCACGGGTTCCGGGCGGGTCGTCCGGCGGATCAGCTGCCGCGGTTTCGATGGGGGGCGTACTCGCGGCGCTCGGCTCCGACACGGGCGGGTCAATCCGTCAGCCGGCGTCGTTTTGCGGCGTTGTCGGACTCAAACCGACGTATGGAAGCGTATCGCGTCATGGTCTTATCGCGATGGCATCGTCTCTCGATCAGATCGGCCCGCTCGCAAAGACGGTCGAAGACGCGGAATTGGTATTTAATGTGATCAAGGGATTTGATCGTTACGACAGCACGTCATTCCCCGAAGATATGTACCACGCGAAGAATGCCCAAGTCGCCGCCGGAAAACACACGATCGGCATTCCGGCGGATTTTTTGAGCGTTGGCGGGATCGACGCGCAGGTTCTTGAAAGTTTCAATCGGTCGGTTGGCGCGCTCAAAGACGCGGGGAACGAGATTCGAGAGATAGCGCTTCCGCACGCTAAGCATGCACTTGCCGCTTACTACATCATTATGCCGGCCGAGGTATCGGCAAATCTTGCGCGGTTTGACGGTGTTCGCTACGGTCTTTATAATTCTGGCGCTGACCTTGCCACCGATTATGCGTCAACGCGCGCGCGGGGGTTTGGGGATGAGGTGCGCCGAAGGATACTTCTTGGAACCTATGTGCTTTCTTCCGGTTATTACGACTCTTATTACGGCACAGCGAATATCGTTCGTGACATGGTCGCTTCTGACTTCCGCGACGCTTTCAAGATCGTTGATGTCATCGCCGTTCCTACGGCACCGACATTCGCTTTCAAGATAGGGGAGAAAAATAATAATCCTTTGCAAATGTATCTTGAGGACATATTTACTGTTCCCGCAAACATCGCCGGCATTCCCGCGATCTCGATTCCTTCGGGATCAATAGAGATCAACACAAAGTTAATTCCCATTGGGATGCAGTTCATGGCGCCCCATCTGCGGGAAGATATTCTATTTGCTATCGGAAAAGACGTTGAGGCAGTTCGTTCGTAGCGTGTATATTTTTTTTCAAATCGCAATCACATGAGCGCTCCTCCAGAAACAACACTATCGCCGCGTGAAGAGATGATAGACATACTCTTACTCTTTCTGTTGGGTGCTCTTATTTTTGTAAATCAGCGCGAGAATATCTACGAGATTGCCACAAAGTTTTACCACTCATATCTTGATCCTTATATTGGACTCGGATTGCCGATCATCGGACTCGTGCTGAAATTTCTTACCGTTTGTTTTATAGCGGGGATCATATTTTTGACAGTTAAACTGCGGAACATATCAAGCGTTCAATGGGCGTTTTATAAGCCGCTTGAGACCGAATCGTCCTTCGAACTTGAGCACAAGACAAAATGGGAAGTTATACTTGATCATGCCAATTCTGATAATCAGGCGGAATGGAAACTTGCAATCATTGAAGCGGACAATGTCCTTGACGAACTTTTGAAAGAGATCGGATACGGCGGCGAGACTCTGGGTGATCGTTTGCAGTCGCTTGACGGGAGCACATTTCGTACGCTTTCAGGGGCATGGGAAGCTCATAAACTGCGCAATACGATCGCGCACGAACAAGGTCTCGAGCTTTCCCGTCGGGACGCGAAAAAGGCGATAAAACTCTATGAGGATACCTTTCGCGAACTCGGATATTTCGGAAGCGCTTGATTTTTATTGATTTTCCGTTATGCTGTGAGATAGTGTTGATACGACTTTTTGCATGTGGTACATTGTATTGATGATCGTCATACGTTTTACATAGCGGGGTGGAGGAGTGGTACCTCGAGAGGCTCATAACCTCTAGGCGCACGTTCGAATCGTGCCCCCGCAACACGGATGGAGGAGTAGTATCCCGCTTCATGCGGGATACATAACCCCTACCGGTGTCTCGCTCAAAGCGTGTCTCCCGCAACACGAAAAAAGCCCAATCTTGTTGGGACTTTTCTGTTGAGATTTTTGTAAAAAAATGATATTTTGTTGGATACTGTCCCGAGTGGTTTCCAGTAAGCTTGGTGCGGGTTTGTCGCGAGGATCGTGCCGGGGTAGCTCAGTTGGTTAGAGCATAGGACTCATAAACCTAAGGTCGGCAGTTCGATCCTGCCCCCCGGCACTATGAAAAAAAATACAAAAATTAGCTCTCGTTGTATTTCTTGTGTGCATGATCGCGACGGCATCCATCGTACTCTACGGAATATGGACGGAACCGCCACAGGGTATTTTTCCGAAAGTCATGGCGACCATCTTTTGTGATTGGTTTTGCGGCGTTCCTCGTCTGGTTTACCATAACCTTTCGCCAGTTGGCGGAGAGCACTCGGCGCGATATCTAAAAACAAAATGCTGATGCAACAACAATCGGGGCGGAGACATTAGTGCGCGGCGGCCTTAATACAAGGAAATAGAGTGAAAAATGTTCGGTAACGTAAAATGTAACGTTTTTGCGAGGAAATCTCATTCTCTATCGTGCGGTATAAGCGAAACACTGGATAAGTATTTGGCATTGTACTCGTTTTGCGGGTATAATCTTGAAGATAGTACGATTTGTTTTTATGCAAAAGAAAGACGTTGGACTTCTGACAATTATTGGTCTCTTCATTGTCCCACTTGTTATTTGGGTATTTATGAAGCCACTGTATTTGCGGTTTCTTTCAACGGAGACATCTTTCGCGAGTCTTGGTGAAATTGCCGGATTGTTTGGCATAATGGGTATTTCAATAGTGGTCATCCTTAGTGCCCGTCTCAAGTTTTTGGAAGATTACTTTGGCGGCTATGATCGCGTGTATTCGATTCATCACACACTTGGAGTGATCTCATTTCTTGCTTTGCTTATCCATCCGATATCACTCGCTTTGCAATATGCCCAGGTATCAGTAATCGATGCCGCGTGGCTATTTATACCTAGTTCCGACGTGGCGATCACGCTCGGGATTATTTCACTGTTGCTGATGATGATAGTCCTGTCGGTGACAATGTTTGCGCATCGTTTTTCATATCGGGTACTGAAAACGATACACAGTTCATTTGGCGCGGCTCTCTTACTTGGCGGGGTGCATGGTTTTTTGGTGCCGAGCGATATTTCCCGGAATAGTTTTATGAAATTTTATGTCATCGGCATCGTGGTGATCGCACTTGGTGCGTATGCGTACCGAACACTGCTCGGGAGGTGGCTTGTGAAGAGGCATGTTTATGGGATTGAACAGGTTAATACGCCCGTGCCGGGTGTGACCGAGGTTGTTTTACTCCCTGTTGATAAGCGTATTAATCATAAACCCGGCCAGTTTGTGTTTGTTTCTTTTGATGATCCGAACGTATTCAACGAGCCGCATCCTTTCTCGATAAGTTCGGCTCCGCACGAGGACGTTCTACGGCTAACAATCAAAGGACTTGGCGATTTTACCTCGACACTCGGCAAACTTTCGGTTGGCTCACACGCCTTGATCGAAGGGCCGTTCGGTCAGTTCGTTTATTCAAACCATGAGAATAAACACCAGATTTGGATAGCGGGTGGTGTTGGTGTGACACCGTTTCTCGATATGGCGCGCGACTTGTGTCATCGGAAACCCGAAGGATATTCCGTTGATTTTTTTTATACCGTTCGAAATGCGCCAGAAGCTTTGTTTTATCAAGAGCTATCTTCGATGTCTGATCAGTACAACGGTTTTCGGTTCATTCCGTATTTCTCCGATGGCTATGGTTTTTTGAACGCACAGGCGGTAGCAACCATGAGCGGGGGGTTGTTTGGAAAAGAAATATTCGTATGCGGTCCTCCTCCCATGATGAATAGCTTGGTGGGGCAATTCACTGCCGGTGGCGTCTCGAAAAAAGTGATACACTTTGAATTATTTAAAATGTTATAGGGCGTATGAAAAAAACAGTAGCATTATCAATCTTTCTTTTCTGGGGTTTTATAACGATACTCTTTGCGTTCGGCACTATTAAGGGTTCTGGTGATTCCAATGCCGTGACGGGCATCGGCTTGTCGTCACAAAACACTCAAATTCCAAGCGAACAGGGGACAGTAAATAGTATTGCCGGCGACGTTCCCGGCGCGTTTCTTGACAAAAAAATTATTGCGCTTCACGCCAGAGAAGACGATTGTTGGGTTATTATTGGCGGCAAAGTATACAACGTAACATCATACCTTCCGCTTCATCCCGGTGGTGTGGCGACAATTCTTGAAGCATGTGGAGGAGATGCCACCAATGGGTTCAACACAAAAGGATACGAAACAAAACCGCAAGAACACTCAAAATTTGCTCACACCCTGCTATCCAGTTTCTATGTCGGCGATATCGGAGTGGCGCTTCCACCGTCGCAGGCGCAAGGAGGTGGCAATACGTCAACAAAGCCGTTATCGGTCAGTAATCCTACTGCTCAAGAAACACCAACAAATAATAACAATCAAGCATATCCGCAGACATTTAACGGTGTCGCCTCAGGCGATACCGTTAAATCGAGTGCCTCTCTGCGTGTTCGCGCAACTCCATCGACTTCAGGAAATCAAGTCGGCACGGTAAGTTCCGGCACTACTGGGACGGTAACTGGCGCGCCGGTATATGCGGACGGATATTGGTGGGTTTCGGTTGATTTTGGTGGCGGTATGAAAGGATGGTCTGTTCAGGACTATATCACTTCCGCTTCCGCGAATATCTCAACCAATACTACGA
>PFQT01000024.1:0-601 GCA_002788135.1 Candidatus Yonathbacteria bacterium CG_4_8_14_3_um_filter_46_25 | reverse complement strand
ATTCAACCGCAAGCGACTGCTGGCTCATCATCTCCGGCAACGTCTATGACCTTACCCAATACATTCCGTTTCACCCGGGAGGACAATCGCAAATCACTCAATATTGCGGCGCTGACGGCACCGCCGGCTTCAACAACCGTGGCGGCACCGGTTCGCACTCCACGAGCGCTCAAAACCAGCTTGCCAATTATCTCCTCGGCGCGTTCTCCACGACAACGCCTCCGCCTTCTTCAGACACCACTCCGCCAACCGTATCAATCACCTCTCCTTCCGACGGCTCAACCATCTCGGGAACCGTGACGGTCTCGGCAACCGCGTCCGACGCGAGCGGCATCCTCAACGTGGTATTCAAAGTTGACGGCATGAGCGTCAAGACCGACACCAGCGTTCCGTACAACACCAGTATCGACACCGCCACATACTCAAACGCGTCGCACACCATCACCGCGACCGCGTCAGACATCGCCGGCAACACGCAAACCGCGACCATCACCGTGACGGTGAACAACCAATCCACGCCACCTCCAACCGGTGGCTACACCGCGGCAACCGTGGCGCAACATTCAACCGCAAGCGACTGCTGGCTCATCATCTCCGGCAA
>PFQT01000008.1 GCA_002788135.1 Candidatus Yonathbacteria bacterium CG_4_8_14_3_um_filter_46_25 | reverse complement strand
GCGCGGAGCGCCGTCTGTTCTGTATTCCCCCCGAGAAATCCCCAATCTGAAAGGACGCGCCACGCCGAGCGTGGCTCACTCGTTTGCCAATACAATTCTATGAATAATCACACCAGAAAGTTTTTCATATACACTCGCAAATCTACCGACACGGAAGATCGGCAAGTGAGAAGCATTTCGGATCAACTGGCCGAACTCAAAGAGTTAGCGGTTAAAGAACAAATTGAGGTTGTAGATATTTTCGTGGAAAAACAAACCGCCAAAGCTCCGGGTCGGCCAGTCTTTAATGAAATGCTTCTGCGTATCGAGCAAAACGAAGCAAACGGAATTTTAGCGTGGCATCCAGACAGGTTGGCGAGAAATAGTGTTGATGGTGGAAAAATTATCTATTTGCTCGATACGGGAAAGATTGCCGAGCTAAAATTTCCAACTTTCTGGTGTGATCCGACACCGCAAGGAAAGTTTATGCTCTCCATCGCTTTTTCGCAGAGTAAATACTATGTGGACAATTTGAGTGAAAATATTAAGCGCGGACACAGAAACAAAGTGAAAGACGGTATCTGGCCTCAAATGGCTCCTTTGGGCTATGTAAACGTCAAAGGACAAGGTATTGCACCACATCCAGAGTACGCCCCTCTCATCAAAAAGACATTTGAGGCCTATGTAACTGGAAACTTCACTTTGCGAGCCGTCCGCGAGAAATTCAACGCGCTAGGACTCAAAGGGAAAAGCGATGGAGAACTTGCGGTGTCGAACTATCAGAAAATACTCAAAAATCCTATTTACACAGGATTAATGAGGTACAACGGTGAGATTTTTGAGGGAAAGCACAAACCGATTATTTCAAAGAAACTTTTTGATCAATGTCAGGAAGTGATGATGAGAAAATCTAAACCTCACTCCAAAGGCTTGAAAACATATTTATATCGAGGATTTTTCCATTGCGGAGAATGTGGCTGTTTTATCACCACCGAAACCCAAAAAGGACATAACTATCTCCACTGTACCAAACGGAAAAATCCTTGTTCACAAAAATATGTTCGTGAAGAAATCATCACTTCTCAAATCAAAGAAGAGATTCAAAAAGTTTCTTTGCCACTGGCTTGGACAAAGTGGATGATTGAAGAAAACCAGAAAGATCAATCATCCGAACTGCAAGCCAGCGAACTTTTTGCTCAAAAAACAAAAAATGCAATTTCTCTTTTGGATTCCAAAATAGAGAAGCTGATGACGGCGTATTTAGAAAACGCACTTTCGCTCGAAGAATATCGTGAAGCTAAAAACAAGTTAGTCAATCAAAAACAGCTTCTCAAAGAGAAATTGCAAGCTTTTGAGCAAAAAACGAATAATCGGTTCGAACTGACAGAAAACTTCCTGAAACTCAATCTGGAAGCCAAGGAATTGGCAAACGAAAGAACAGGCAAAGAAAATCTTCATCTGTTCAAAAAGATCGGTTCGAACTTTATTATTGAAGCTCGAACCGTATCTTTGGAGCCACGCTCGGCGTG
>PFQT01000049.1 GCA_002788135.1 Candidatus Yonathbacteria bacterium CG_4_8_14_3_um_filter_46_25 | reverse complement strand
TCATTCCGAAACAGTCCTCAAAGACGCTCGCGGTCAAGTGTAACGTCAAGAGCGGCACGGAGTCTCTCTACCGGTGGGGTCTTGACTCCGCGGAAGCGACAACCTACACCGGAGCGACCGGCGTTGGTAGCGGCACGACGGTTGTCGAGTCTCTCACGTATGCAAACGGCAATGTCATGACCGGCGTGCCGAGCGGATCGTACACAGTAACGAATGACACGTCGGTGCTCTACGGAGTCGCCCAAGCGGGCACATCGGGAGTAACTCTCGGCGCGTTTCGCTTCGAAGCGGGATCATCCGAAGACGTCATCTTGAAGCAGATTGCTCTCGAACTCGGGAACACCGCTTCAAACTCACCAGCCGACCTCATGGCCCAGAAGGTAACTCTTTGGAATGGAGGCACGCAGGTGGGTACGGCGCAGTTCGGATCGGGTGCGACGCCTGACTTCGCGACATCAACCCTCTCGACCCCGGTAACCGTTACAAAGTCTGAATCGGTAACCATTACGGTCAAGGGTGACCTTTCGCCGCAAAACGCGGTTGAAGGAACACCGGGTGCGTTCGTTCAAGTTAACTACGACGGTAGCAATAACGGTCTCAATGGCAACTACGCCACGGGCGCGTCATCAAACGCGACAGTATCGGGCGGAACAACGTCTGACGTAACCACAAACGGTGTTCGTGTCTTCCGAACCGTTCCGACAATTGCGGTCGTATCGACTGGCGGCGCTGGTCTTGCCGCAGGCACGGATCTTTACAAAGTAAAGATTACCGCCGGATCGGGCAGAGATGTTCTCATGAGCGCGCTTACCTTTGACGTTGGTAGCAACGGCATCGGATTCGCGAGCGGAGTCAAGCTCTACGGTCCGAGTGGCGCGGTCAACGCGACAGCGGTGGCCACGTCGACTGACGAGGATCTTACCAACGATCGGTTGAGAGTCATCTTCGACGATACGAACGTTGATCGCTTGATCCCAGCGGGAACGAGCAAGACATTCGGTTTCCGATTGGAGAGTCTCACCGGTCTGACAACGGCAAACCAGGAGTCAATCACAATCGCGCTTGTGTCTGACACCGGTTATCCGTCGCTCTCGACACTGATGGGCACAGTTGCGGGAATCGAAGGAAGTGCTTCGACAACCGACCGACTCATCTGGTCGCCGAACTCAACGACAACTCCGGAAGCGACACTGGCGAAGAATTCGAACCTTGACTGGACAAACAGCTATGGCTTGCCTGGCTTCCCCGGTCTTGGTCAGAACTTCTCGACACAGTCGTTCACGGACTAATCACAACAATAAGCCTCTTGTGGCCCGCTCGAGTATCGTTTGATAGATAAGCGAACTTAACGGATGATTGATCGTCGATAGCATATTACATAGCTACGAGATCTCGTTCCAACAGCTCGCAAGGATTGACGACTGATACCAAGCAGGGTGGCTCGCACAAAACCCCGTACTCTTCATGAGTCCGGGGTTTTTGCGTTGCTAATTTTCTGGGAGGTTTCTGGGAGGTTTCTGGGAGGTTTCTGGGAGGTTTCTGGGAGGTTTCCCGCCGACCGATTTTACATAGGTCTCATAGGTAGGTCCGACCTACCTATGAGGTTGGTGGATCATTCGAGCATCGATCTTTGATCCAAATCAGAGTTGAAATTCAGCCATTCCTTAATGAAATGTTCAAAACTGCTTACTTCCATGAAGTATTGAGGAAATGCTTTGTAAGTAAGAATATTTTGTTCCAGGCGAGTTTCTTTCTTTGTGTAATCGACATAACTTGAAAACGAATATGATGTAAGATATTTGATTGCTGCGTTTCTGTCTGCGATCCCTGTTTCTTTCCATCCCGGCTCAATGATCTTGATCGGGTTTAAGTGAACATAGGCGAAAAGATATTTTAGATACTCATCAGTATCGACACGTTTTGCCTTGAATCGCCCTTCAAAAAGTCCGCCGGTTCGCTTGTTTCGATTGTTGAAATACATAGAATAGGCAGTTGCAAGTTTTTGCATAAAGGAACTGATCCCGCCGTCTCTTTTTTCTTGCAGGAGCAAATGAAAATGATTTGGCATAAGGCAATACGCTCCAATGTCGACCAGAGTATCCCCCCGCGGGAGCAGAAACCCATCTTTTAGGTAGGTCCGACCTAACCTAACTTGTGTGAGGAAATTATCAAGACGGATCACTCCAGCACTGTTTGCCGTGTAAAGGAGAAGTTGGAAGCGCCGATAATCGCGTTCGTCCAAGAATATTTCACGCTTATCAGTACCACGATTATAGAGGTGATAGAATTCTCCTTGCGCAAAAGGTGTCTTTCTTTGCATCCATCTATTCTAGCATATCAAGGTAGGTCCGACCTATCCTATTAGCCTAAGTTACATGGCTCCGGTTGATCTCTCTGCGAGGGTGTTTTTTTAGTTGTCTTTCGGGGTATTTTTCGCTATAATCAACAGTACATGAAGGCAAACAACAACAAAAATATCATTAGTGTAGTGATCGCGATTGCGATTGTTCTTGCGCTCGGGTATTACTTGTATCGCGCTATCGCCCTGTCTGACAACCCTGATGCCGTAACTCCTTTGTCTAGCGCAACTACTACGACAGAAACGCTCAATAATGACCTATCCGTTATCGAGAGCGGCGAAAACATCGCCACGGAAGCGTCTTTGCCGACGATGCCTATTCCCGATCTCGATCGAGAGGTACGCCCGCCGGAGGCGATGCAAAAAGATATTGCTGACGCGCTCGTTCGCCAGGTTGCCGAGATCATTACGTCGCTCAAGCGAAATCCTGACGATATCGCCGGATGGAGCGATCTCGGGATGGTGCGTAAGTCTCTTGGAGATTACGAAGGGACGCGACAGGCATGGGAATACGTGGCGGCTTTGCGTCCAAACGACTATCTGGCATTCGTGAATCTTGGTGATTTGTACGGGTATTACCTTAAAGATAATGCGCAAGCGGAAAAAAACTTCAAGCATGCGATAGTGAACGATCCGACGCGCGTGTATCTTTATTTCAAAACGTACGAATTTTATCGCGATATTGGAGAACCGAACAAGGCACGCGTGGTTGTTGAGCGTGGGGTCGCGGCAAATCCCGACTCGGCAGAACTCCGAAACCTTCTTGGCTCGATTAAGTAAAAACGAAGTCAATGATTGGCCTAATCCCTAATATGATGGAGATGTCTTTAAAACAAGACGATTAAGCGCAACAATGATTAATAAAACATTGAATTTATATATGATGCGGAGGATCGCAAAAAAATAAGACATGCTATTATGCTATAATAATAGTGCGAGGTCGTTTGTAAAAAAGTTTATTATTCATTTAAACTAAAATTTATATGAGAGAAGAAGAATCGTTCCGCAAGGGCAATCCTTTTCAGGAGAAAAATGATTTTTTTAAAAAAAATGTGATACCGAACATACCTCAAGACTTGATTGCGGTTGATGATGTTATTTTTGATGAGATGGCGCAAAGACCCGGGACGGGGATTCCTGATGACTATCTTGAACTCGCAAAACTTACCCAGGAATTGAGGCACCGATGGCAAAGTGATGCAGGATATGAAGCAAGTCAAGCCCAAATGCATCCAGAAAACTTTGCATCTAAATTAGCGAGATTTCAAGAATTACTGACTGAAAGGGTGAGAAAAGAGCAGGAACTTCTTACCGCGCTCCGTGAATTTTACACGCCTGATTCTGAAAAATAAAAAAAGTGCGGGCAGGTCAAAAGGAGATAGAGTGATCTCGACCAAAGAAAATAAAAGAAGGACGTTTTTCCACAGGATTTCCCCAACTTGTGCACAACTCTTTACACATGTTTATCCACATGACCATCATGGTTGTGGTACTATTGATAGCATGAAGCAATTGCTTACTCGCTCGTTTTTTAAACTCGTTGCCGGCTTTTGGGGTATTCTCACTATCGGGATCATCAGTCTTTTTGTGGCGGGGGTGTATTATGGACAAGAAAGTATTCCGGATACATCGGGCGGTATTCATGCGGATTATCGTACGGTGTACGATACGAATTAAAAACACTGCCGTCGGGCACCCCTCGCATCTCCTTTTCAGAAAATAATCCGTGTGTGGACATTACCACAACAAGTTGACATTCGTGCGATTTCGCGTATACTCCTTATTGAAGCCGTAGAAAATAGGCGATCAATAAGCCCTATCGAGGTCGAAATAAGCCCGTATCGCGGGCTTTCGGTGGACGGCTTGTCGAAAGATGAGCTTTTTTTGTTAGAACACAATATATTGTTACTTATGGCGATACGTAAGGATAAAAAAAAGGAGATTGTCGCAAGGATAAAAGACGTGATCACTTCGTCAAACTCAGTGGTATTTGTCAATTTCCACGGGGTCAACGTAGCAGACACGACTGAACTTCGCAACGGGTTGCGTGAGAATAATGTCGGCTATCTGGTGGCGAAGAAGACTTTGGTGCGCAAGGTACTCGAGGGTACTGCCGTTAATGGGGCAATGCCGACACTTGATGGAGAGATTGCTCTTGCTTATGGCGAAGACATGATCGCGCCCGCGCGAGAGGTGTTTGCTTTTCAGAGTAAGCACAAGGAAGGTATTGCCATCCTCGGGGGTGTCTTCGAAGGGGGATACATGGACAAAGGGGCAATGACCGCTATTGCGTCAATTCCTCCCGTCAATGTGCTTTATGGACAGTTCGTGAATCTTATCAATAGTCCGATACAGCGTTTCGTTTCGGTGTTGGGGCAGATTATGGAACACAAAGTGTAAAGAGTTGATTATCAGCACATAATACATGAAAAAATTACCATGACAGACGAAAAGAAAACCGCAGAGGAGAAGAAAGATGAAAAAACTCCCAAAGTAAGCGAAACAAAGCCGGAAGAGAAATCAGTGCCGGTTGAATCGAAAGAGGAGAAAAAAGCTGAAACGGACACCGCAGATGTTGAGGTGCCGGCGAAATTCAAGGATATTGTCGGGAAGATTGAAAATATGAGCGTTGTTGAACTCAATGAACTCGTAAAATTACTCGAGAAGAAATTCGGCGTCTCTGCGGTTGCGGCGGTCGCCGTTGCGCCGGGCGCGTCAGCAGAAGGAGCAAGTGAACAAGATTCATTCAGGGTTGAACTTTCCGCCGCGGGAAGTACGCCGATACAGGTCATTAAGGCGATAAAATCGGCTCTTGGTCTTGGACTCAAAGAAGCGAAAGATATTGTTGATGCCGCTCCTGCGATGGTTAAGGAAGGAGTGAAGAAAGATGAAGCGGAGGCGCTTAAGAAGGCGATAGAGGGAGCTGGCGGGAAGGTAACGCTGAAGTAAGGAGTTCGTTCCCTGTTTCGATTTTCCGTTTGCAAAAATCCTGCCACCGAATAGGGGTAGGATTTTTGCGCAACAGGGGGTATTTTGTGGAATTGCGCTCGATGACATGCTAAAATGTTTCGCATGGACATTCTGGCCAAACTTTTCGGCGGGACGGCGCGTGTGAAGATCATGCGCTTGTTTCTCTTAAACCCGGGAGGTACTTTTGAAAATAAAGATATCGCCACCAAGAGTAAGGTGCACATTGCAATGGTGCGCAAAGAGCTCGCGCTTCTTGGATCGATCGGTTTTGTAAAAAAACGAAGTTTCTTTAAAGAAGTACCGGTGGATGGTGGAAAGAACAAAGGGGTGCATAAAAAGAGGGTTATGGGATGGCAACTGCGCGATGATTTTCCCTTACTTGTCTCTGTTCGGAATCTTATGGTCAATACCGAACCGCTTCGTCGGCAAGAGATCGCCAACCGGATCAAACGAGGCGGTAACATAAAACTCGTGATAGTTTCCGGTTTCTTTGTGCACAATTCCGACAGTAGTCTCGATATCTTGATCGTCGGTGATAATTTGAAAAAAAGTGCTATCGAGAATGCTGTAGCGGTCATTGAGTCTGAAGTGGGGAAAGAGCTTAACTATGCCTTTCTCAATACGTCCGACTTTAAATATCGCTTGAGTGTCTACGATAAATTCATACGGGATATTCTCGATTATCCCCATGAAAAAATTGTGGATAAGCTCGGAATATAGCCATTATATCCGCACGTTATCCACACTATTCGAGCATCCTGTTCCGTTTGTTTGATAAATGATGGTATTATATAGAGAAGGTTAAAAGTCAATAGTAGACACCTCGTTTGTGTCGAAAGAACGTGACAGGGGAAAGTTTATTTTTATTAGTTATCAATAGTAACGTTAAAAAAATGAATGAAACAGCAAATACCATTGGTGTCCTTGGATCGCAGTTAGGGGATTCATTCCAGAATATCGGCAGTGGAGTGGGAGAGTATCTTCCAAAGATCATTATTGCGATTCTCATACTCGTTGTCGGCTGGGTCGTCGGCGCGGTTGTTGGCAAACTGATAGCAAAGATCATTGAAGCACTCAAGGTTGACCAGGTGCTTCAAAGCGCGGGTGCGGAAGATGTTGTTACACGCGCCGGGTTCAAACTTGATTCAGGCGCGTTCATTGGCGGTCTAGTCAAGTGGTTCATAATAGTGGTCTTCCTCGTCGCTTCTTTTGATATTTTGGGGCTTGTAGAGGTGAATAAGTTTATGGGCGATGTCGTGCTCAACTATCTTCCGAATGTAATCGTTGCGGTCTTGATCCTCATCATTGCGGCGGTGATCGCTGATTCTTTGAAAAAGATCGTTGCTGGCGGAGCAAAAGCGGCGACCGGTGTCGGTTCCGCGCATTTGATCGGCGTTGTCGCGCATTGGTCGGTATGGATATTCGCGATCATTATTGCGTTTGCGCACCTTGGTGTGGCGCCGGATTTCATGCTTACGCTCTTCACCGGTTTCGTGGCAATGCTTGCGCTTGCGGGCGGGCTTGCGTTTGGGCTCGGTGGCAAGGACGCGGCCGCGGAATTCATCGCGAAGATAAAAAGCGATGTTTCTTCACATCGCAAATCGTAACCGTTATTCTTTACTTTAGGCAAAAAACCGCCGACATATCGGCGGTTTTTTTATCGCGTGTTCTCGCTCTGCTTGCCGGTCTGTTTTTAAGACATGGGTATTCACATAGGGCTTATTCTCGGCGTTGTACAACCAGTGTTCAGTTAACCTTCAAGGGTGACACTGTGGATAAATAATAATTAAACTTTTCAATCGGTATCATGCCGTT
>PFQT01000059.1 GCA_002788135.1 Candidatus Yonathbacteria bacterium CG_4_8_14_3_um_filter_46_25 | reverse complement strand
CATTATTATCAGCATGGTCATTATCGCGGGATCCGCGGTGGCGCTCTCTGTCGGCGGAACGGGCGCGTTCTTCGGAGACAGGGAAGCATCGGCGAACAATCTGTTCGAGGCCGGCGCGGTTGATCTCACCATCGACAATAAGAGCTACTACAACGGCGCGGTTTCGGCCGCGACCACTTGGCTTGATCCAAGCGATCTCGGTAATGGGCTCTTGTTCTTCAACTTCACCGACTTGAAACCGGATGACGAAGGCGAGGACACCATTTCGCTTCATGTGAACAACAACGACGCGTGGGCGTGCATGGATGTGTCGCTGACCTCAAACGACGACAAGTCAACGACGGAGCCGGAATCGGCGGTTGACGATCCGGAGAACACTGACGATACGTGGGATGGCGAGCTCGCGCAGAACATCCGCATGGCGTGGTGGGCGGACGACGGCGACAATGTCTATGAGGAGGGCGAACAACTGCTCTCCAATGGCATCCAAACGCTCTACGATCTCGCGACCACGACCGGGAGTTTCTCGGTGCCACTTGCCGACGCGGATGGCAACATCTGGGACGGTAATGGTCCGATCCCGGGAGGGGAGACGCGCTACATCGGCAAGGCATGGTGTTTTGGCGGCATGAGCGCGACACCGTTTGCGCAGGACAGCGACCTTGGTCCGCTTGACCGGGGGAGACGGGATTTGCCTGCGACGGGACCGCTCTTGGTAATCAGACGCAGACCGACAGCGCGACGCTCGATGTCGCGTTTCGCGCGGTGCAGTCGCGCCACAACGACGCTTTTTTCTGCGACGGGCAAACGCGCCTCGCGAGAATCACTGTGGTTAAAACCGTAACAAACGACAACGGCGGAAACAATACTATTCCGGACTTTCATCTCTCGGTGAATAACGGTGTCGTGGTAACGCCGGTCACTTCAGGCGTATCGACGCCGGTCGCGGCGGGAAACTACACGGTTTCTGAAACCGGCGTGTCGGGATACCAAGCGACGTTCGGCGGCGCTTGCAACGTCTCGGGAGAGGTAACGCTTGCTCCGGGTGACGACAAAACGTGCACCATAGAAAACAATGATCTTCCGGCGAACATCACACTCACCAAGATCATCATGAATGACAGCGGGGGATTGATAATCGACCCAACCTTGTTCACTATGCGTGTTGACGGGGTTCTCGTACCAACCGGCGGATCGCACGCGGTTACTTCCAACGCTTCACACTTCATTACGGAAGATTCGAAAGTCGGGTATCATCTTGTCTCCATTACAGGAACAGGGTGTCCCGCGTCGACAAGCACTCCGGTGGTGTTAAACGAAGGTCAAGCGATCACCTGCACCATCACGAACAGTGATGACGGCGGCGGTCTCTAACCGCTTATCGAACGCTTGTTCGGTACTCCATAGCACGCATTCGCCTTTGTTTAAACTATTTGAACGAAGCGCGTGCGTGCGATTGGGCGACTGAAGGTAGCAATAAGCGACCATGAAAACGTCAGTACAAAGCATCACAGCGCGGATATTCATCCTCTTTTCCGTACTTACGGTTGTGTTTGCGGCGGCATACGCGCGGGGCGGTGAGAACGGCACGACGTTTGCCACCGGCGGACTCGACTTGCGCATCGACAGCACCGCGTTCTATAACGGCAATCCGTCACCATCTTCGACATGGGATCCGAAAAATCTCATCCCAGAGTCCGATCACTTTTTCGACATTAGCGACATCAAACCGGGTGACTGGGGCAAGACGATTATCAGTCTTCATCTTAAAAAGTCGGGCGCGTGGGCGTGTCTTGATTTCTCGAATCTCATGAGCGACGAGAATGGCATGAACGAGCCGGAATCGGAAACTGACGACAGTGGCGGCGCGGAGGGCGAGCTTGCGGATGGGATGGAATTCTTCGCGTGGTTTGACGACGGCGATAATGTGTTTGAGACGGGCGAGGAGCCGCTTTTTGGCACGACGACGCAGTCCGCGCTTGATGTCCTCGATGATACGACTTACGCGCTTTCCGAATATGGCGATGGCTCGGCATGGCGGGAAGGATCGACACATCATGTTGGCATCGCATGGTGCGCGGGCGACATCTCTGTTGATCTTGTCGGCGGTGCTTTGTCATGCGACGGTTCGGCGCTTGGCAATGCCGTGCAAACAGATTCGATGTCGATTGACGTAACACTGCGCGTCGCGCCTTCACTACAGGATCCGAAGTTTGTCTGTGATGGAAAGGGCGACCATCACGATGATGATGACGATGATGACGGCGGCGGATGGGACGATGTGTGTCATCCATGGGATTCGTCTAAAGAAAAGAACGATGATCCGAAAGAATATGATGACGATGATCACGACGGCGGATGGGCGAACCCCACACCTTATACCCGCCCGCGGACACTCGAACCAATCGATCGCACATATAGGGGCACGAGGTAAATAGCGTATGAAGACGTTCCAAACAATAACAAACATACTATTCGTCGCGGCGCTTCTCTTGGTCGCGGGGCTCTTCCTCTCAACGCTTATACCCATCCCGGGTAATATTGAAATCAAGATCGTGAAGTCCGGTTCAATGGAGCCGGCGATCAAGACAGGCGGAATCGTGGTCATTAAACCCGTTGATTCATACCATGTTGGCGATGTCATTACATTCGGCAAAGAAACGCGAACCGTGATCCCGACAACGCATCGCATAGTTTCCGTCGAGGAAGAGAATGGTGTTATGTATTTTGTTACAAAAGGGGACGCGAACGAAGAAGCCGACCCGAGCCGCGCGAGCGAACGCGACGTGATTGGAAAGATGCTCCTCACTGTCCCATACGCGGGGTTCATTTTGGATTTTGCGAAACAGCCGATCGGGTTCACGGCGCTTATCGCGATTCCGGCGGCACTCATCATTCTCTATGAGTTCTTTGAGATTATTGAGGAAATACAGCGCATGTATAGCGGGAAAAAACGACGCGCGGATGTCTTGTCGATAGAGAAACGGAAATGCGGTGAACGGATGCCACGGAGGATACCTGCGCAACGCGCAAATGTTTTGGACCTGCGCGCGATTAATATGGGTGGAACGATGAACACCCGCTCATGCAGGGATACATAAAAACAACATGAAACGGCGCTTTACAAAGATTATATTTAGGCAAGAACGTTCGATGGACGATGTTCGTATCGTGCGCCGTCATTTCATTGACGCATCAGAGAGCGCTGTTGGTGTCGATGACGCGGCCGCGGATATACGCCCGCGAGGAGGACGCGAAACACCCGTTCGGAGACTTTCTTTTTTTGCGGTTGTCGTTCTTATCGGCATGAGCTACACACTCGCGCATGCAGGAACGACGATCTCATTTTTCAATGATATTGAAAAGGCGCTCGGGAACGCGCTTTCGGCGATCGCGCTTGATTTTAGCGTGAACGCCGCTGATTCTCCACTTGACGTGTATGTTGGGGTTGAGGCGCTGGGCGGCGCAACGATCGTTCCTGTTGTTACTCCCGAACCGGGCAGTTTCCCGATCGAGTATAAAGTAACCGCCGAGAAAACGGGCGGGGTTGACGAGCTGTGCAACGCGTTACACGCCGTCGCGACAACAACGCCGTTTGACTACGACGGCGCTCTTCTCGCGCTTAACACCGCGACAACATCGATAACCGGATTGTGGAGACTTGAAATTGATATCCCTTCCAGCGCGGTCGAGATTGCGCAAGGCGATGTGTGCAATGTCGACCTTGTCTATTCTGGATGGCGTGACGGCGGAGACGAGGGAGTTGGATACCAAGACGAAGAGCGAGTGCCGCTTACGGTTCGGGCGCGGATGATCGTCCTTAACGAATTTTTACCTAACCCCGATGGCGTGGCGTATGACGTTGACTTTGGTGATGACGATGACACGATGCCGCGCGGCGAATGGATCGAAATTTACAACAATGGAGACGCGGTGGTTGATCTTATCGGATTCGCGGTCGGCGACGCAACGAATACGGTGCCGATTACGGCGGGGAACACTCTGCCGGCGGGAACGAGCATTGCGGCGCATGGTTGGCTCGCGGTGTATTTGAATGGCGTTCTGCTCGATAATGATGGCGATACGGTACGGCTTATTGATCCCGATTCGCGCGTCGTCGACTCTCATGTGTATTACGGCGCGGAGTTTTGCGCACAAGAGCCGACAGCGGGAAGCGAAAATGCCGGCGATACGGCAAGCGGAAGTTGCGCTGATATTTTGGGGAATAAATCGTTCGCGCGTATTCCCGACGGTATCGGCGCGTGGGTTGATCCGGTACCGACTCCGGGATTCGCGAACGATACGAATGTCGACGAACTTTCGGCGATACTTGGCGTGCTTGGCGGAAAACCAGATGATGGCAATCGCGCGGGGACAACGGCGGGTGCGGCATCTTCTGAAACGGACGGCGGCACGGTTTCGACTGGAGATGAATCGGCGGCGATTTCTTCCGAGGATGACGTGTCGAGATTAGAAAGTGACGGCATTGTCGACGAATTTGAAAAGGTTGAAAACAATGATACGGATGATATAGACGATGCGGAAGTTTTGGGAGCCCCTGATGACGATGACATAGTGCCCGCGCCTAACGACGGAGAACATCTTCCTGATGTTTCAGAAGAAAACGGCGAATCTGGCGCGGTCCAAGGAGAAAGTGTTGGAGAAGACGCCGTGTTCTCCGATGTGATAATCCCGGAAGAAAATAATGAGCTGGATGAGGAAACGCGTCGCGAAGAAAATACACAACCGGAAGCCGTGGTTCCTGAAACGCCCTCATCCGATGGTGCCGTGGACGAAAGTCCTTTCTTGGGTGGAACGTCGGAGAACGGCTCGGACGATTCGGCGGGGACCTAATCCGGCAAACCGACGGCCGTGCGGGTCAGGTCGAGACGCTTGAGTATATCATCGACCGGTTTTTTGATAAACTTTCCCGTTTTCGCGGCGTACTCAATCATTTCAAAAAGATTGCGCCAGTAGATTGGGTCGGCTTTTCCGGCGCGTATCATCGGCGTACATTCGTGTTCCCAGCTTGAATATCCTAACTTAATCATGTCGATTATCGCCATAAGCGGGATGAGCGTATGGTTCGTCACTACTGGGCTTTTGTTGCGGTTGGGAATGAGGCCGAGTTTGACGACCTGTTGCTTCAAATATTCTTCGTCGTAATTCCACACGGCAAGAGGGAATATGACGTGCGGAATATCCGCGTCTTGGTAGGTGTCGGTTCCGCTCCACCAGAGCTTCGTTTCATTTTTCGATAAGGGCAGTTCACGCACATCGTAGGTAGTTACGGTTTTCCGAGGTGCCAGTTCCGCTTGCCGTTCCATCTCGAATCGCACTACACCACTACCGCCGAGCATCTGTCCGCGCGAGAGGCCGACGATTACGAGCGGTATTTTATAGCGTGTTGCGAGATGCCGTCCGATGTCGGTGCGCAATTCGCCGTCGAGAATGTCAATCGAATATACCGAACCTTTCGGACTCAAATGAGTGAATGTATAGCGGAACAATTTTTCGTACATTCGCGGGTTTGGGCTAACAGTGATATGGTCGATGCCGAGAAATCCAATCGCTTGTTTGATGTTTTCGTGCGCCGTATTGCTCATAAAGCTGTTGTCGATCGTTATCGTCAGCAGACGCAGTTTTGGATAATCCGTTTTAAGTTTATAAAGGAGGAAACTGCTGTCTTTGCCACCGCTAAAAAACACGAGTGCGTCGTATGTAAAGTCGCCCTTGCCAGCCGCTTCGGAAAGTATCGTGCGCAGGCGGTTTTCCATCATGCTTTGTTCTTCTGGTATAATGTTGCCGCTTTGATCGATATTGGGCGTCGTGCAAAGGCCACAGATGCCATCGATGTCAAGCGGGGAGAGGCGCGCCGAAATACTGCACTTTTTACAGCGTGGCGTAAGATAACGTTTTGCCAACACGCGATGCGCCGGCCATCCGTATTTTGAATAAAAGTCGAAAAGTCCCGGTTTCATAGATGAAAATCACCGACAGATACATAATCATGTATTATTTAGCACGAATTGTCAAGGGCATCTGGTAATGCCCCGCCAACTCTTGCGCTCTTTAAGAAATAGCCGTCCTCTCTTTCCCTGTATTGTATTTACCACTATTTTCCACGATCGTGGAAAATAGTGGTAAGTGAGGGACAAGACACGATGTGTATTGACAGTTGAACATTTTTGATGTACTACTAAAACTAGGTAATATGGTCACAAAAACCCAAAAAGGGGAAGGAGGAACAGATGGAAATTCTTGCAATTGTTGCAATCGTCACGACCGCGTGGGCGATTGTGGCAACAACGCTTCTATTCTGGAACCCGATCGGGTTCCCAGATCGGGGGCATCGCCTGCTTGGAGTTACGAGCGACGAAGCGCGAAAGGATGTCGTTGCGCTTTTCGGGCGGTGCGGTTTCCGATCATCGATTTCCTTCATGCTTTGTCGCGGGCATGAAGAAAAGGAAGAAGTGTTTTCGCGGCAAACACTTCTGTGTGACGGAATGACCGTCATACACAGCATTCCCACTTACGCGCGTCATCACTATGACGTGCGCGCGAACGGAGCTTCGGTCCCGACGATGGATCCGCGGGGGAGCGCCGAAGCGGCTGCCGGTTTTCTTCGGCAAAAAGGGTATTATGCCGAAGTGGTTCTCCCGCCGTGCGGGCCGGGGAACGTATTTGCATTCGTCAACTCCAGCGCGTTTGACGGCTGGAGTTTGACATACCGTTTGCCGGCGTGGCGCCTCACGAAGGCGCTAGCGCCGGGAGGATTTATCAAACGGTAGCTAAAATGGTCGACCTGTTTTCACAGGTCGACCATTTTTTTCTTTTGTTACCGCGCATCTTCAGCGATATCGGTCCTCGCGGAAGACAGAAAAAATTATGATTTTTGTTTATGTGTCCTCATTAGTCGCTGTTGACAAGTTCAATGTCTTGAAGCGGGTGGTCAACAAGGTGAATTGCGGCGATAAGCGCGAGCGAGTGTGACCATGCAAGCGGCGTATTTTTGTTCGGCTTGCCATTTTGGTAGAGTTCCGGTAATTCACCAGCGGACGTGATCGTGGACATACCGCGTATGAACCAGTCGTGCGCGTCTGTTGTTTTTCCGCGCCGTGACGCAATGATCGACATCCAGAAAAATCCCATGGTCCATTCAGCCGATATACCGTCATCGGAACGATAATAATTGTCATCCCAATAACGCTGAAGTCCGTACGCGCGGACGAGCCGTTCCTCGACTCGTCCGATGACTGTTTCCGTGACTTTTTCAGAAAGTATGTTGTATGGCCAAATAAGGGAGAGTTGCGCCATATCAACTTCACGATTAGGCGATTCATTCGGCAAAATTGCCGCGATCGCTTCTCCTCCTTTTTTGATCAATTCATTCGGTACCAGCGCGAGTCCCGCGTCTTTGATCGACAAGAGGCCTTTTACCGCGGCGCCGATCGACGAAGTATGCATATCGAGACCCTCCTCCCACATGCCATTATCAGGAGCTTCCCAATATTTCACGATGGTCAAATATGAAACGAGTAACTGGAGTATTTCACGGTCATTGGGCGACTCGACGACCCGCACGCCATTCTTTTCGGCAAACGCGACCATGTAGAGAAAAAGTCCGATCGCGTCGACCTGGTGGTGGCCCCAATCATCGGTTATCTCACCGAACGTATCGGGGTGATATTTTGCGTGAAGGTATTCATGGGAAACACTCGGGATCACACACGCTCCGCGTTCAAGTTTTTCTTTGCTGTTCGAGAAAATATCAAATACTACGCGAATTCCATCGCTGAATTTTTTTGTTTCTCCCAGATAGTAGTAAGCAAAAGTAGAGTAGAGTTGATCGCGGATCCAGCATGCGTTGTAATCGTCTGAATCTGCCGCTACGAATGCCCCGCGTTCATTGCGTAATTTCTCGAGACCGCTCAAAAGAGTGTGATAAGTGGCAGGGACCGATCGTTTGAGAGATCGGGCGAGCGACGCATAACGTGTTCTCGGAGAAGGGATGAGAGCGGCAAATGTGCGGAAAAAACTCACATGAGAGCCATACTTCGGCTTTTCAAGGGGTTCTTTCTCGACAGGTTGTATTGTTTTGATCATAAATTATAAGGCAATATAAAACCCCCGTACGCTTTGGGGGAAATTCCATACTACCATATCTAATCTATTTTGTCAATACACATCGTGTCTTGTCCCTCACTTACCACTATTTTCCACGATCGTGGAAAATAGTGGTAAACACAATACAGGGAAAGAGAGGACGGCTATTTCTTAAAGAGCGCAAGAATTGGCGGGGGCATTACCGCCGTGTAAAAGAAGATTTTTGTGTTTTTTGACTATCTGTCGGTATTGCAGACGGATTATTTCTGCGAGCGAATCAGCACAAGCACCTCATCGCGCTTTTTGGCCATCAAATTATATGTGTTTGCTTCGAGATTAAGGCGTATCACTGGTTCGGTGTTCGATGTCCGCACATTGAACCACCAGTCGGGATAGCGCACAGTCAGACCATCGAGTTCGTAATGCTCTGCGTCACGGTATGTCTTTTTAAGTTCACGTAAGACCGTCGGCATATCCTTCACTTTTGAATTGATTTCTCCCGACTGAAAATATTTATGTAATGGTTTTACCAACTCGCTTAATTTTTTTCCCGACCTGCTCAGTAATTCGAGTATAAGAAGCATAGTGCGATCACTGTTCTCAACATATCCTTCTTCTTGGTAATAGAAGTGGGAAGAAAGTTCTCCAGCGAACAACGCATCCTCATTACGCATTTGTTTTTTGATGAACGCATGGCCGACCCGTGTTTCCACCGCGCGTCCCCCATACGCTTCAATGGTTTCTTTTACGATTCGGCTTGAGCGCAAATCGTAGAGGATCGTTGCACGGGGGTGTTTCTTCAAGAGTTCTTGAGCGATAAGCGCCGTTATTATGTCGCCCGGTACGGTCACCCCTTCTTCTGTCACAAATCCAACGCGATCGCAGTCGCCATCATACGCCACGCCAATATCAGCGTTGATCTCTGTCACTTTTCTTCGGAGAGCGGCGACGTTCTTTGCTTTTATTGGATTCGCTTCGTGGTTGGGAAAAGTAAAATCAATGTCGAAGAAAAGCGGGGTTGTTTCAAGCATGCTGAAGCGGGGAAGAATTCTTGGCACGACGGCTCCCGCCATGCCGTTTCCGGCATCGATGACAACTTTCAAAGATTTTGTGATCTTTATATCGTGTATGGTGTGTTCGACGTACGCCTGCCATATATTTTCTTTTCGCATGGCGCCAGCATTTTCCGGTTGCGAAAAATGTTCCTCTTCCGCGAAGCGCTTGATGTCGTGCAATCCGGAATCTTGCCCGATCGGTATGGCCTCCTCGCGCGTGAGTTTGAGCCCGTTGTAATTGGCGGGGTTGTGCGAGGCGGTTACCATCACCCCGCCGTGCGCACGAAAATGTCTGACCGCGAAATAGAAAATAGGCGTTGAGACTTCGCCAATATCAATAACATCAATGCCATTCTTCGACAAGCCCCGCGCCGCCTCTCTAAAAAGCTCGGGTGAACTTACGCGAGCATCGGCTCCCACGACCACTGTCATGGCTTCGGCATCGCGTTTGTGGGTTGTTGTCAGAAACGTGGCGTAGGCGCGAGCAATGGCGTACACAGTCTGTGTGTTTATTTCGTCGGGGTATGTTCTACGGATATCGTATGCTTTGAAAAGTGAGTGAGGTACGCGCATGTATCGTACACTATATCATGAAAGTTTGTCTTACTTTCCACAACATAAAGATATGGTATGATTTACTTGTTATGGGCAGTATGGAACGATCGATACAAAATGAGAACGGACCAAACGCCGCAGAAGCTGCGATCCTGATACAAGCGATGTTGCAGGAGACCATGGTGCAAGGATCTGTTGATTCAGAGCCGGAGCGATTCAGGAATATTCTCGCCGATCTCAATAGTGGTGCTATTGCGCCCTTTGTCGCGATTGCTCAAGCGCGAAGCATTGCCGCAAGTCGTCAGGATTATCACTGAACAGGTCGATCATGCGAGTATAAAATCGTCATCCCGGCATGAATCGCGGTGGCGATTTTGTGGCGATGTATCAGCACCTCGTACTTTGGCACTATCGGGGTGTTTTTATTAGCGACAGGAAGAGGGAAGACGAAGGAACAAAATAAGGTGAAGTTTTCATTTACACGCCAATCGCCGCCAATAAAAAACACCCCGCCTTTTGGCGGGGTGTTTTTTATTGAGCCTACGCTCTGCTGATGTTCACGGCGTTCAATCCTTTCGGGCTTTCCGCTACTTCAAACGTGAGTTGATCACCCTCGCGAAGTTCGTTGAACTGGACACCTTTGAGCTCATTCGCGTGGAAGAAGAGATCTTTTTCCGCGCCCTCTTGAGTGATGAATCCAAAACCGTTATTAAGACGAACGATTGTTCCTTTTTGCATTTCTGTAAGAGAAACTATGTTGTTAAACTAATCAAATACAGAATACTATACGACAAAACTCGACGTGGGATTCTCTTACAGTAACTGACCTGATTGTTACAATGGTACCATGTTGAATATTTTAAGTCAAGCACAACTGTTCTTAATTGCGCTAAAAGTTTCTTTGTCGGTGGTCAGGAAGATAAAGCCTACCGGCGTTTTTTGTTTGCTCGTTTGGCAAGCATCTCGTGCTTGATCGCAAGCCGTTTTTTTGTCTTCCTTGAACGCGACGCTTTCCCTTTTTCTATGCCTGTTACTCGTTTTGCCATAATGAATGTGATTATAGATTGTTAAATAAGCAAATCGGTGCGTTGCGGGAGCCAGTCCATGAATTTTTTACGGTGCTGGCCAAGCGACCATGTGTTGTCATCCGTGAACATTCCCGGATGGGTTTTTTGGAATTCTTTTAAAGTCGCAAGAGAAGCGCGAGCGAATCCTGAAGGCAGGCCATCATTGTAGGATTCCAAGAAATCGGCGAGTGAAAGTTTTCTCTCGCTTCGTTCTTTATTAATATCCGGCGCCCTCATGAAAGCAATGATACCATACGATACGTGACATATCAATCGCCCCATGGTTTCAGCCCATTGCTCGTTTGAATTTGAAGCCGCTATGGCTCTCTGTCGCTAAAAAGAAGCGGAGTCCATGGCTACTTTAATTGTCCCGCAACATAGCCGGTGGTCCAGCACAGTTGCAGAGAATATCCCCCCGATGGGCGATTGATATGCAGTATATCTCCCGTCAAATAGAGATTGCTGATGAGCTTTGATCTCATTGTTCTCATATCCACTTCCGTGAGCGGCACTCCTCCATCTGAGACAACCGCGCGACTCATACCCATGAGGCCTACAACGGTCATTGGCATTGCCTTGAGTAGTTCCGCAATACGATGCCTGTTTTGTTTCGAGATACTATGCACCTTATCTGTTATATCCGGGATGATGTGAAATTCGATAAGCGCGTTCGACAGCCCAAGCGGCGTTATTTCATGCACGATGTTCTTGAAGGATTTGTTTTTGTTCCTGTTAAAAATATTCAGTATATTTTTTTCCAATGAGCCAATATCCGTATCCGGGTAACAGTCAATCTGTGCTGTTACCTCGCCTTCGTGCAGAAGATCGGCGATCTTGCGTGCCAGATTCAAGACAAGCGGTCCGGAAATTCCAAAGTGGGTGAACAATATCTTGCCGGTCTTGGAAAAAGCTTTTTTCCCGTTCACATAAAAAGAGATTTTCATAAAAGACAGCGAGATGCCGGATAAGTCCTTTACCCATTTATCGGCCACCTTAAGAGGTACGATGTTCGGGGAAGAATTTTTGACTGTGTGTCCAAGATTTTTCAGCCACTTAAGACCATCGCCCGTCGACCCAGTCTCGGGGTGCGAGACGCCGCCGGTCGCGATGATGTAATTGCCTGCGCTGTATGTTCCATTTTTCGTGTCAACGGATGTGATCTTGTTTTCGGTTTTACGGATCTTCAATACGGGATTGTTCATAATGATGTCTATAGTGGGACGGGTAACGTATTTTTTCATCACCTTGAGCACATCAGACGCTTTTTGCGTTTTTGGGAAGACTCTGTTTCGCGCTTCGACGACCAAAGGCAGACCTCTGGATTCAAAAAAATCAAATGTATCGCGGACTCCAAACCGTGAAAATGAAGAATACAAAAACTGTTCTGATTCTCCAAATCTCGATAAAAATTTTCGGACATCATACGTGGCGTTGGTTATGTTGCATCGTCCGCCGCCTGTAATCTTTAGCTTCTCGCCGAGATTGGCGTTCTTCTCCAACAGCAGAACTTTCTTGCCGTTTTTTGCCGCTGTCCCCGCCGCCATCATTCCCGACGGCCCGCCTCCTATCACGAGCAGGTCGTATTTTCCCATTTCTTGATCCTTCTTCATTGGTTGAATATATACCATATATTTCAAAAAGCATACCGGAACAGCGGCATTTTTAAGTGAAGGAAGATTTGTGCGACTTCACACCGAGCGATCGACACACCATTGCTTTTAGGCGGCAAAGAGCATAGACTTCTTTTCATCAGATAAAAGCTAATTAAATCACTATGGGAAATTTTGATAATAAAGGAAAACGGTTTGCCGATAATAGAAGCGGCAAGAAGTTTGGAGAACGAAGTTTCAGCGGCAATCAAGGAAGAGATAGAAGGCTTGGGGGAAGAAAGGACGGCTACCGCGCCGAGATGCACAAGGCGGTGTGCAGTAACTGCGGCAAGAGTTGTGAGGTTCCTTTTCGGCCGACGGGCGAGAAACCGATTTTTTGCAGTGATTGTTTTCGCGCCAAAACCAATGCCGGTGGACAAGATTCTCGCGGCGGAGATAATCGCGGCTTTGGTGAAAAAAATCCACGCTCTCATTTTGATGACGGCCGGTCGTATGGGCATACCGGAGAGAAAGATATCACTTACCACAAAATGCAATTTAACGTTCTCAACGTCAAACTCGACAAGATCCTTAAAATATTGACTCCCGTTGTATCCGCGGGAGAAACGGAAATCAGGGCTCCGGAATTCAAAAAGCTCGTGAAATCTCCAAAGAAAAAAATCGATGTTGTGGCTCTTAAGAAAGTTCTCACAAAAGCGGTAGGGAAAAAAGCAGTGTCAAAAGAAACGCTGGCAAAGAAAGCGGTTGTAAAAAAGAAAAAAAAATGACTTTGTTATCCTCTCGGTAAGGGGGCATTTTTCGAAACGTATTTCAGTGAGCGGAGTTTGCGGTACTCTCCGCTTATGAGCCACAAGAGTACCATATCAATAATAATGATGCCGACGAGTACGACCGAGTGCGTGCGCGTAACTCGGTACATCTCATAGGCAACGAAAACGCCGATGAGGCAGATGCTTATCGGGTATGCCCATAAGTTGTGTTTGAGCAAGTTTATCGACAAAAAAATATCAACGATTCCCCAGAATACCAAATATGTGGCAATGAAATATGTTATCGTAAAAGGCAGGTGGCGTAAAAGTGGATGTAGTGCCCGTATCAGGGCATCGTTTGGATCATCGATGATCTCGTGACGCATGAACATATAGAAAACATCCGATACCGGCGTGCCGACGAGCCGAAAAAGTACTCCACCTGCTATCAAACGGAGAAATCCATAGACGATTCTCCACCACATGCCGATATGAAATACGAATTCGTATAGTTCGGAGCTTTTCCCGCGCGTGTCAGATGGAACATTCATCTCATCAGTATACATTGTCATGATCTGATTTCTGCATGAACACCGCGTTACAGCTTTTCTTTTAGTAATTTTTCAAGCGTGCTTATCTTCTCGGATGAGATTCGGTGTACTTGCGCATTTGTACGCATCCATGCTATGCCTCGATCCACTTCACTCGCGTCAATGCCGGTCTGTGTTGACTCCGGTTCATCAAGGTCAGCGCGGAAGATCATGGCGGTCCGGTCGATCTCTTCCTCGGTGAATTCTTTTGAAGAAAGACGCGCGCGCATATCGTGAAACTCACGCGCCGATACATGCGGTTTGCTGTTTGAATCAAAAAATCCCATACTCGTAATCATAGCACATAGTTTACAAAAAACCTTGAAAAAGAGCCCTCCTGGCATTGTCGCGAGGGCTCTTATGGAGCTCATCCAATAACCGCTATTTTTCGGAAGATTGTGAATGAAGTAGCGCCCACTGTACGCCGCTTTGCAAAAATTGCGCGTACTTTTTCGGGTGCCGGAATGCCATCTTGATGTGCTTTCCCTCAAATGCAAGCATGAGTTTTTGGTCGCGGAGTATGGCATACAGCCTCCTGATACCGGTGGTTGGACAGATATTATTTTGGGCATTTTTGTACACGTTTATACATTTCTGCCTTGCCATGTTTTGCGTCGCTAGTACATACCATTGCGGTCGTGCGAAATAGCACAACAAAAGGCCTCGCGACGCGAGGCCTTGTTTTTATCGGCAGAGTCTACGCTACGATGGCGGAGGGCGTTTGATCCACCATCCAAAGTGTTTGCCATTGACAATGTTTTTCATCAGAGCGCGGGGACCGGCGAGTATCTTGATCCGTAGCAGTGCTCGGGGCTTGTCATTGAGAGTGACGCTTGGGGGTATGAACAAACTGCCGTCTTTTCCGACGCGGGCTTCATCAGCGGGGACGTCGGTTAGGTACTCGAAAAGCTTGTCGAATTCTTTACTACGCGGTGTTCCGTCATTTGATGGCATGGGCGGTCTCCTATGGGAACGAGAATTAAGTCTCTTGAGATAGTAACATATAATGAGCGTTTGTAAATTGACTGGCTGGGATGGCTTTTGTGTACCTTGCGCAAAGTTTTTTTATTCAAAAAAGACGCAAGAACAGCATATTCGAATGATGTATTATCGTGCGCTTACGATCTTGGTGAAAAAAGTACAAAAAGAATTTTTGCAACTTGGTGCGCAAGAAAATTTTGGAATCACCAATCGTGGCATTTTCAAAGAAACGCTTGCGCTTTATAAAAATTTTGAAGAAAGATCGGATAATCTGGCGCAATCTCCGTTTCGAGAGCATGCATTCTTAAATGAGCTGAAAGAAAATTTCGCCCTGTGGAGCATATTTATGAAAGAAAAAAACGCTGAACGATCTTATGGAAAAAGAAACGGTAACGTCGAAGATCGCGTTCGCTATCATGGAAGACCTGAATCGTGAAACCGCGACGCGGATGTAGATTCAATATGCGGACGATATGGTGGGTATGCGACATACCCCATACTGTCTGCCTACCGTCCGTTGTTAATAAATAGACGCGGATAATAGGGGACGCACGGTGATGTATCTTTTTTTCCACGCCCTTTTGAACGTGACGGTTGAAATTGATCCTCCGCCCGATGTGTCTGATGGATCATTGTAATATATGATGTCGTTATCAACACCGCTCACAACGACAAGATGGGGGATTGGGCTTTTGGGGTCAAAAGTATAGTACACCGAAGCGATGACTGGACCATCTTTTAGCGCGTTTTCAAGTTGAGCAAACGCGGTGTCCATGTCTTTTGATGAAAGATCATAACTTACGCCGCGAAGACTATGATCGTTTGCAAGAAGCGCAAGGCCTTGATGTTTCCAGCCAGCTCCGTCCTGGTATACTCCGGAGGCGATACCTTCGTCAAGGAGCGTGTCAGCCGATACTTCCCCCGGTTTGTAAAAATCAATGAGCATTGCCAAACTAGCGATACCACATCCGCGTTTCTGCCACTCCGCATCACTGATATCACGAAATTGCGAATAAAATGGAACATCAAAAAAATGTGCCACAGGAATCGTCGTCCGAGTTTTTTCTTCATGCGATAGTGCGGCGGATATTTCGGGTAATACACGCATCGCGAATACTTCCTCAGATACGCCCGATGATTCTAACGCGATAATGGTCGTGTCAGTGTCCGCTGGATTATTCTCTGAGACATACGCGGTTTCAAATGCTGGTGTTGCGATTATGATGCCTGCTTGTGTAGTGTGGGATAAACTAAAAATGGCGCCAAGAGCGCCTGCGACAAAGGTCATGATGATGATCTTCCGATATAACAAATCATCCACAGTGTACATGAGATACCGGGTGGGTCAAGAGTCGATTATATGGCTCTATTGTTAGTCTCTTACGATCACACGGGTGCCGAGTTCCGCCCAAGTGTAAAGTATATACGCTTGTTTGGGCGGGAGATTAACGCATCCATGTGAATATTTTGTTCCAAAACTATCGTGCCAGTACGCTCCGTGGATGACCGCTCCGCCGTGCGTGAAGTAGAGATTCCAGGGAACGCCCGGGAGATCATAATATTGATTGGCAATGTCGGGAATAGGCCCTTGCATATAGCGGCTCGGAGTTTTTTTGTAAATACTGAATATGCCGCGCGGTGTCGGCGTAAGTTCAAGGCCGGTAGAGATCGGTTCTTGCATAAACAGCTCGTCGTTTTCATACGCGTAGAGTATTTGATCAGAACGATCGACGATAATTTGTTTTGTGCTCGCGGCGTTTCCCTGATTCTCTATTGCCTGATTGCCTTCATCAAGGAGTACTTTCACATAATTCGCCGCGACATACCAGTCCCCTGTTACGCGTTCCGGATAACGGAGCCACTCATCAAATATGATTTTATACCAGGTCGATTCACCATGCTCGACTTTTCCATCGACTTTGAGCACGATACCATTTCGTAAACGAGCCACGACCGGATACTCGGTGCCCGGACCGGAACGAACATTCAAACATTCTCCCTCAAAATGATGACCGCATCCGTCCAATACCTCGACGTATTCAAAAAGCACTTTTTTGACGGGGAGGATAATTTCTTCTTCATCGACTGATTTTATGATAAACACCTCTTCCTCTCCAAGAAATGGCGTTTTGGGAGCATCAAGATTCTCCGGAGAAAGGACTTCGGCGTTATCTCCGGCGAAAAGTGTTCCATATTTCTCAACAATGTCGGTTCGCAACATAACCACGACAAGCAGTACACAGAGCAAAAGGATTGCTCCTACCAGAAGAAACACGATTCTCCGGTGCTGTTTTAGCGGTATGGTCATGAGTATATAGTATATGATTTTCCATGATTTTGTAAAAAGTTAGAACACCAGCCCACTGAAGCAGTACGACCATGATTTCTTGGTTGCTTCTTGTTCCGTAAAAAATGATATACTCTACAAAGGAGCGCGTTATCTGTTCCTGAAAATGTCTGACATGGCTTCATTCCGTCAGGTATCGAATAAAAGACCCTGGCATCTTCTGGCAAAGATTGTCAGAAAGAAGATCAAAGACCCGGAGCGCGAAATTACGGTTCATAATTATAAATCCGTAGTAACGGACTTGATCGGTATAAGAGCCCTGCATTTGTTCAAAGAGGACTGGGTGTTTATCCATAAGTTCATAGAGATGAGCTGGGAGACTAGCGAGGAACCGATAGCATATATCAGGCAAGGAGATACCGGACCTCATATTGATGAATACAAGAAATTCAACTGCGATGTTAAATTGCACCCCTATGGCTATCGGTCAGTCTATTATCTTGTTGAAGTTGCACCGAGTAAAAATCGTTATACTGCCGAAATACAGGTCAGGACCATTTTTGAGGAGGGGTGGAGCGAGATAGATCACACGATAAAATATCCCAACAACATCGGCAATTCCCTGCTTGACAAATTTCTCGACGCGTTCAACATTCTTGCCGGAAGCTCAGACCACATGGGGTCTTTCGTGAGGCATTTAAAATACGATCTTCTCAAGGGAACGGAGAAGATCGAAGAATGCGAGAAATTACTCGAAGAGAATACGGCAACGATCAACGAACTAAAGAAAAGAGTTGCGGGAACTATCGGTATGCTCAATTTTAAGATTAGAAAAGTCGAGGCACAAATGGGCATCTTGTCCTCGCGCGAAGTCGTCGCGGAATCGTTCGAAGAATACTTTGCCAAGATAAAAGATACGGCTTTTACATTCGAACTTACGCTTGCAACTGATCCCGAGGAAGCGGCACGGCTTCTTGAATCGACTGAACACCGTTTGGAACGGCTCGGAAAATTGCTCGAAATGACTATTGAAGAGCAGGTAATTGGCGAGAGCGAAAGTGACACCAGTGAAGAAGACATGATCAGGTCTTACAAAAAGAATGTTATTTATTTCATTCACAACATAAAAATATTGGCTGATATGGAAGAAGGCATGGGACAAAGAACCCTGGTGGGCGCTATTCATGAGCAGGAGGAAACCCAAATGAAGGTCAGGGATGCCGTCAATGATATGAGAAGAAGAAGAGGATTGGTAAAATTCCTGATCGGACCGAAATATGGAAGCATCAGATCTCTATACGCCGCGGTTGACGCAAACGAGACAAGAATGGTGAGTCTTACGAGCGCGGTGAACTCAATAGCTGATCACGAAGTGGCGTTCGCGCTAGAAAAGCAGATCATTTATTTACTCGACAGAACAATAAATTGCGGGCGTTTGTCGCCAAAAATGAGCATAGTATAAGTTTGTTTGGATGGCTTGTTCAACTTTACCGTTGATCGAATTTCCTTCATGAGAAAAATATCTCTGAGACCTAAAACAGTTTATCGATAAGCGCGGTTTTTTTAGTGGCCGGTATGTTGTGTAAGTAGCGATTTTGTAGTACGGTTATACAAACCGTTGCGCGTGGCGCTATTTTTTTTGTAATACTTATGTCAGCACAAGAAGCGATAATCAGATTCGACGAAGTGTCATTTGAACACGGACACAATAAGCCTATTTTGAAAGAGGTTGATTTTGTGGTGCGCCGGGGCATGAAATTGGCGCTTATGGGGCAAAATGGCGCAGGCAAAAGCACGATATTTTCTTTGATCATCGGTGAGAACAAACCAGCAGGTGGCGTGGTGAATATCGTAAAGGGGGTGACAATCGCCAAGGCGCACCAAGTAATGGCTAAAGAAAACATGGATCATACCATACGCGAATTTTTTCAGATGTGCTTTAAGGAGCCGGTATATGACATTGATCCGCGGATTGATGATGTTCTTGACGTGGTCAATTTTAGCGTTCCTCACGATAAAAAAGTTCGCGATCTTTCCGGCGGACAACAGGCGCGATTGCTTTTGGCCGGAGCGCTTATTCAAAAAGCGGATGTCATACTTCTCGATGAGCCGACCAATAATTTGGATAAAGAGGGTGTTGAGCATCTCACGAAGTTTCTTGAGAAATATGACAAGACGGTCATCGTGATCTCGCACGATTCAGATTTTCTCAATGCTTTTACACGCGGGGTTTTGTATGTGGACGTGTTTACTCAAAAGATAGAGCAATATGTCGGCGACTACAAAGACGTGTTGCGCGAAATAACAATCCGCGTGGAAAAAGAGCGGCGGAAGAATGCTCAAATGGAGAAGCATATTCAGGAGAAAAAAGACAAGGCGAATTTTTTCGCTAATAAAGGGGGACGAATGCGTATATTGGCGAAGCGTATGCGAGAAAGCGCCGCCGAGGCGGAGGAAAATAAAGTAGAGGTGAGGCGCGAAGATAATGTGATCAGACCGTTTGTAATCCCGACTCAGGACGGCTTAATGGGGGAGGTAATTACCATCACATCGGTTACCATTATACGAGGTGACAAACCACAACAAAAAAAGGTAGATATATCCCTCCGCAAAAAACAGCGCTTGCTTCTCTCTGGCCCCAATGGGGTGGGGAAGACCACACTTCTCGAGGCACTTGCAAGCGGTGTCGCGTCGGGTGCACGCATCGTAGCTGGTGTTCGGGTTGGGTACTACCGGCAGGATTTTTCAACGCTTGATTTTGACAAGACCGTATATGACACGCTTGCCGAGGTACTGGAGAAAGAAGTGGAGCAGGATATTCGATCTGCCGCCGCGGGATTTTTGCTTGATGGCAAAGTTATGTTTTCAAAAGTCGGGAGTCTATCCGAAGGACAGAAGGGACTCGTGGCGTTTTGTCGGCTTATGTTGCAAAAGCCGGGACTTCTTATATTGGATGAACCGACGAACCATATCAATTTTCGCCATGTTCCGATTATCGCACAGGCGCTCGATAGATATGAAGGCGCGATGATACTCGTGAGCCACGTTCCTGAGTTTGTGAAGAAAGTACGCATCGATGAGATGTTGGATTTGGGCAAGATGTGAGCGACAAATGAAGAGGAAACAAAATAGACGCACTAAAGGACTTGGAGAACATACTCCGATAGTCGGAGAGACCAAAGAAGACATTATGTACGCATATTTGTGAGGAATATTGCGCTTACCACACCCGTTTCTTCGTTCTTGGGACTGAACTTGATTATTCAACAATCGGATGTATGGCACCTCCGAAAATACGCGAAGCCTCTTCAGTGTAAGCGACAATGTTTTTTTTGAAATACGGCGGGTGTTTTTTTTGAATTTGTCCGATGACGTAATAGCCGATCGCCATCATCGCGCCATAATCGGCGTTTTCAGGGAGCGGTATATGAAGTCTTCTGCCTGGATCGCCCCACATGATGTTTTCCTCGCCGAAACTCACAAAAAGCTCGTTGGAAGGAACCACTGTTACCGCATGTTTCATGTATTCGCTCGTCTCGACATCGCGGGCGATTTCTCGCCCGAAAAGTTCGATAAACTTTACTTCAAGCATTCGTATGATACCGAAGAATCGTGTCGGCACGATTAAAAAATATTTGTTATATCGTGAAAAATCAGGGAACGAAAGAGCACCTATCCGTTCCTGAATGAATTGCTGGATACTTTTTGGATCCTCCTGCGTTTTTCCGAGTATCATACCCATATAAGTGGATGTGTTGTACGTGTATGGTTCCCTATTTTTCGGGAATACGAACACACTCTCGTTTTTGACAAATTCTTTCGCGGGTGCGTCAGAGTTGTTGGTGACTAACGTAACGCGTTTTCCGAGTTCATTGGCTCGTTTGGCGATGATCGGCGCGTGCTTGCCGCCGGACGCTGAAATGAGGACGACACCGTCAATATCGGGTATGTGTTTAAGCTTGCTTTCAAAATTGCTTTCCGACGCAAAGACCGCGTCAGTATCGTCAAAAATGATTCGCCCGGTCGCTTCGGCGTTGCCGGAACCGACAACGAGCGGACGTTTATATAAGTTCATATTCAATTTCGGCAGTGGTTCCTTCTCAAATAGCTCAAGCGCGCCGAGAACGACGACGTCCAAATCGGGGATAGTATCTAGAGTAAACATTTTAAGTTTTTGTATATTTTGATATTCCATGTGCGTGAGATTATCACTTTCTTAATAATTTAAGTTACTTAGTTCTTACATATTTAAAGTTATCATAATTTCGTATAAGCTCTAGACTAGCTAAGACCTCATAATTTCTATTAATACCTTTATCATATCATGTTTGTGATTGCAGTGAGACTCGCAACAGATTGCTCGATGTTTACATGGAACAGAGTATTACTAAGGACATCTATGACAAAAAGCATCAAGAGTATCAGGACCAAATACAGGTCATTGAAATTGAAATGTTCGAACACTCAAAAACAGATTATGATCACCAAACTACTGTTGCCGCAGTGCTTTCTGTAGCACACAGAGCAAAAGCAATTTTTGATAATAGTTTTGAACCTGCAAGAAAAAGAGCATTTTTGAATTACATACTTCAGAATCCGACTGTAAACGGGGAAAAAGCTATGTTTTACAATAGCCTCTCCGTTTAATTTGGTACTAGAATTAGCTAGTA